>NZ_JBHYUU010000021.1:0-72277 GCF_042749955.1 Kitasatospora sp. NPDC059462
AGACGGTCGTCGACCGCGACGAGCTGACCTTCCACATCGAGCGCGAACACCTCGTCCGCGTCGAGCCCGGCCCAGCAGTGGGTGAGCAGGGCGAGTTCCAGCGCGGCCTTGGCCGGGCGGTGGGCGCCGTCGGGCTCGCGGGCCGCCCGGCCCGGCGCCGGGCCCCGGCGCGCGAACGGGTCGAAGTCGTCGAGGTGGCGGACGAGCCAGCCGAGGGTGCCGTCGGAGAGCCGGCGCAGGCCGGGGGCGCGGTGGAGGGCGGATCCCGTGGTCACAGGCGCCCCGTCTCGTCGAGGTAGTCGAGCAGCGCGGCGTCCACCGTGTCGTGGAAGGCGGCGAGGGTGCGGCGGTCGTCCTCGCGCCGGTAGAGGTCCTCGCAGCCGATCCAGCGCTCCCGGGTGAGGGCGGCGGGCAGGTAGCCGGTGGTGACGGTGCCGACCTCCCAGTCCGGCCGGCCCGCCGTCTCCCAGCAGCTGGCGAGCGTGCCGTCGGCGCTCACCACCGCGCCGTAGCGGCCGTCGCCGTGGCCGCAGGTGGCGCAGGGCCGGTGGGCCTGCGGGCGGACGACGGTGAAGCCGAGGTCGAGCGCCCGGCGCTGCCAGCGGGTGAAGCGGTCGGACAGCTCCCGGGTGTGCCGCAGGTCGTTGCCGTAGCCGACGCCGACATCGCCGACCTGGGCGAAGTAGAGGGTGCAGCGGGCCGGGTCGAGGGAGCCGGCGAGCCGGCCGATCAGCGCGTCCACGCCCTCGTGGGTCTCCTGGGAGACGTTCACCCGCAGCTGCCAGTGCAGCGGGGAGGCCGCGGAGGCGCGGGCGAGGTTGCCGACGATGGTGTCGAAGGTCCCGCCGCCCTCGGCGCGCCGGATCCGGATCCGGTCGTGGTCGGGGCGGTCGCCGTCGAAGGTCACCTGGACGGAGCGCAGTCCGCGCCCGGCGAGCCGTTCGGCCAGCGCGGGGGTGAGCAGGGTGGCGTTGGAGATCATCCAGGCCGAGGCGAGGCCGTGGCCGGCGGCCCGTTCGAGGAGTTCCAGGCAACCGCGCGGGTTGAGCAGCGGCTCGCCGCCGAACAGCAGGATGCGCAGCTTCTCCAGGCCGGCGTCGGCCATCCGCCGCTCGGTGAAGTCGAGGATGTCGGTGATGGTGCGCGAGGTCAGCCGCTTGCGGGCGATCCGGGGCGGGCGGCTGCCGCCGTCCTCGTCCTGGGCGGTGTTCTGGAAGCAGTAGCCGCAGCCGAGGTTGCAGTGGGTGCTGGTGAGGACGGTCAGCGCGTAGCTGCGCGGGGCCGGGGCGGTCAGCAGGCCGCGTTCGCGCAGCCCGCGTTCGGTGCCGGGGCGCAGGGTGCCGTCGGCCGTCAACTGGCCGGGGCGCAGCCGGGCGAGGCCGCCGCCGGGGCCGAGGAACCACCAGTTCCGCTCGCCGCGCAGCAGGCGGGAGCCGCCCTCGGCGGTGGCCGGCGCGGGGCTCACCGGGCACCCGCCGACGCCGGGACCGTCGGCCGGCGGTGCAGCAGGACCACCGTCGCCAGGGCCACGACCAGGGTGGACTGGTAGGACGCGCGGAAGAACGTGAAGGGGTCCGCGCCCGCGCCCGCCCGGTCGGCGGCGGAGCGGCCGGGGACGGCGCCGTCGGGCCGCTGGACCTCGGCGAGCATCCGCAGGCCGGCCGCCCCGGACGGGGTGCTCAGCGGGTCGAGGCCCAGGCAGTGCTGGGCGAGCAGGAGCTTGCCGGTGAGGTCCCACTCCTCGCGCCGGACGCACTGTTCGGTGAGCCGGAGGACCCGGTCGCGGGCGTGCGCGAGGTCGGCGGCGCGCAGGCCGGGCTCGCGGAAGCCGAAGTCGGCGAGGTGGAAGACGGTGTGGGTCACGTTGCACACGTCCAGTTCGGCGAGCGGCCGGTCGTCGCCGTGAGCGGCGAGCCGGCTGATCCGGTAGAGCTCCGGGTAGTCGGCCAGGCGGTGCGGCACCCCGGCGAGTTCGGCGTAGTAGCGGGTCTCCAGGTGCAGGTAGGGCGACTTGCGGCGCGGGGTCAGGAAGTCGCCGGCGACCGCCTCGGCGAGGACCGCGCGGTGCGGGCCGTCGGCGGCCGCTCCGGGCGGGGCGAGCGCGCCGTACATCAGCCGGAACTGCCGGGCCCAGCGCGGCTCGGCGGCGAGCAGGCGCGGGTGGTCGGGGCTGCGCCAGACCCGGTCGACGGTGGCGGTGACTCCGGCGAGGTCCGGGTCCGCCGGGTCGGCCTTCGCCCAGGCGCGGCGCAGCAGGGCGAGTTGCAGCAGCGCCTTGACCCTGGGGGTCACGGGCAGTTCGGCGCGGCCCGCCGGTTCGTCAAGGAAGCCGCAGTGCAGGCCGGTCCACCGCCGTGCTCCCGCCGAGAGGCTCGTGACGGCCGCGAGGTCCGGGTCGGCTGGTCGCGTACCCATGGTTCTCCCTTGAGGTTGCGGGCTGCTGGGCGGTCTGCTCGACGAGGTCGGCGGCGCGCCGGGCGCTGCCGGTCTCGGCCCCGGCGAGGCGGCGGCCGAGGCGGCGGGCGTGCTCGCGCAGCCGCTCGTCGTGCCAGGCGGCGTCGAGCAGGGCGGCCGGGTCCGGCCGCGGCGGGCGCGGGAGGTGGACGGCGGCGCCCTCGCGCAGCAGGGCGCCGGAGAGCACCGGTTGCTCGGAGCCGTTGGGCGTGACGCCGAGCGGGCGGCCGCGCAGCAGGGCGCCGAGGACGGGGGCCGAGGTGCCGGCGGTCAGCACCAGGCCGGCGCGGTCGACGAGCGGCCCCAGCCAGGGTTTGCGGACGAGCAGGATGTCGGCGTCCGGGCCGGGCCGCGCCTCCCCGGTGCGGCCCTGTTCCACCACGGCCTGGTAGCGGCCGCCGGTGAAGGTCGCGTTGAGGCGGGGCCACGGGGTGCCGCCGCCGAAGAAGCGGCCGAGGTGGACGTAGACGACGGGCTTGCCGGTGCGGGCCAACGCGGTGTCGACGGCGGCGAGTTCGGCCGGGTCGGCGGCGGGCTCCCAGGCGAGCGGGCCGACGTGGTGGACCTGTGGCGGCAACTCGGCGCCCGGGTGTTCGAGTTCGGGGACACCGCGGAGCAGCAGCACGTCACCGAGCAGCGGGGAGTCGGCGGGTGAGGCGTCGCCGGGTGGCGTCGGGCGGGGCGCGAGACCGGCCTGCTCGCGGGTGGCCGCGTACAGCGCCAGGGTCTCCTGGGTCCGGTTCTCCCGGGTGCGGCCGTACTGCGGTTCGTCGGCGCCGCCGGAGCGGTAGGTCCACAGGTGGACGGAGAGCCCGATCACCACCACCGGCACGTCCAGCACCTCGGCGGCGAGCAGCGCGCCGTTGCACAGCACCGAGGTGACCAGCAGGTCGGCCCGGGCCTGCCGGGCGGCGCGCAGCACGGCCCGGTACTGCGCGAGGCCCGTGACGCCCCAGCGGGCCGCGTCGAAGGCCCGCTCGCCGCCGAACTCCTCCGCCGCCGCGAACGGCAGACCGGCCTCGGCCGCGAACGGTGCGGCGCCGGCGCGGCCGAGCACCGAGACCCGGTGGCCGCGGCGGCGCAGCTCGCGCCCGGCGGCGAGCGCCGGGTAGAGGTAGCCGCCGTCACTGAGCGGGCAGAGCAGGATGTTCACGGAGCCTCCGGGCCGGGGCGGGGGGCGTGGCGACGGGCGTCGTGGCGGACGGCGCGGTGCGGGTCGGGGGCCGGGCCGGACGGGAGGCGAGCGGACCACCCGGCCGCCGGCGGCTCGGGCCGGGGCCGGGTGGTCCGCTCAGGCGTCAGGACGCCACGTCCCTACGGACCGCGTCAGAGCGCCGCGCTGTTGTTGATGATGCAGATGTCCTCGACGAGGCCGTCCTCCTCCTCGATGCCGTGCGCGACGACGTCGACCTCCTCGTCCTCGGCCTCGGTCGGCTCCGGGTTGATGGACTCGGGCATGGTGTCCTCCCTCTGCAGTGCGGCGTCCGCTACGCCGGCCCGGGGCCACCGTAGGGAGGCCCGGTATGGCGGCGCTTGGGCGGCGGTTCGATTTCGGTATGACGGTTGGTCAGCCGCCGTTCGCCGGTGGTGCACGCGCTGTTCGACGTGGGCCCGCGCCGGCGTTCGGCGGTGGCGCACCGCGACCCGCCCGGCGGTGGCGTGCCGGGACCGTCTCAGTGGTGGCGCGCCGGGACCCGTTCGGCGGCCCGGGCGGCCCGCTCCCGGGCGTAGGCGTAGAGCAGCGCGGGCATCGCGTAGCGCACGGTGCCCGCCGGGCCGGGCGTGCCGGCCAGGGTCAGGATGCTCGCCTCCAGGAGGTCCTCCAGGGTGCGCGCGGCCGTCCCCGGGTCGCAGTCCAGCACCGCCGCGGCCCGGTCGAGCGTGAACACCGGCCGGGCGAGCAGCCCGAGCCGCAGCACCGCCCGGTGCCCGGCCTCCGGCAGCTCCCCCACCGATCCGGCCAGCCGCACCCGCACCAGCGGGTCGCCGCCGCACAGTTCGTCCAGCAGGGCGCGTCCGCCGGTCAGCCGGGCACCGTACTCGCCCAGCGGCACGTGCCGCAGGAAGGCCAGGCGGTCGGCGACCAGCCGCACCCCGAGCGGCAGCAGCCCGGCGGCGCACACGATCCGGGCGGCGGCCTCGCGGTCGGCCTCGACGCGCTCGGCGCCGATCGTCCGCCCGAGGAACTCCACCGCCTCGTCCACGGCGAGCGGCGGCAGCCAGAACCGGTGGGCGCCCTCCAGGCCGATCAGCCCGGGCCGGGCGGTGACCACCACCGCACTCTCCCCGGCCTCCGGCAGCAGCGGCCGGACCTCCGACTCGCGGCGGGCGTCGTCGACGACCACCAGGGCGCGGCGGCCGGTCAGCCACAACTGCCAGGCCCAGCGCGGGTCGCCGCCACCGCCGCCGCGCCCGGCGGGGGCGGTGGCGGCGAGCAGTTGGCGCAGCACGTCCTCCGGCGGGCGCAGCCGGCCGTCGTCCCCGCGCAGCCGCACGAACAGCCGGCCGTCCGGGAACCGCTCGCCGAGCCGGTGCGCGGTGTGCACGGCGAGCGCGGTCTTCCCGGCGCCGAGCGGTCCGCTCAGCACGGCGAGCCGGCCGGCTCCGCCGGTGAGCACCTCGGCCAGGCGGTGCCGGACGGCGGCACGGCCGGTGAAGGCAGGCGGGTCGACGGGCAGCAGGTGGGGCGGCGCCGGGCCCCCGACGGCGGCGGGCCCGTACGGCGCGGCCGGAGGGGGCGGGGCGGCCGGCCCGGACGGGGCGGCGGTGCGCGGCAGGACCGGGCCCGCGTCGCAGAGCAGCGCCCGGTAGAAGCGGGCCAGCGCCGGGCTGGGCGGCAGGCCGAGCTCATGGGCGAGCAGCTGGCGCAGCTCGTCGTAGACGGCGAGGGCCTCGAAGCGGCGCCCGGCCTGGCAGAGCGCGGCCATCTGCAGCATCCGCAGCCGCTCGCGCAGCGGGTGGCGCTGGGCGGTCTCGGCGACCCGCTCGATCGCCTCCGCCCCGCGCCCTGCGGCGAGTTCGGCGTCCAGCCAGTCCTCGAACACCCCCAGGAAGCGGCGGTCCAGGCGCTGCGCGGCGGCGTCGATCAGCGGCACGTCCCGGAAGCCGTCCAGCGCGGGTCCGCGCCAGAGCTCCAGCGCCTGCGCGAACGCCCCGGCCCGGGCCCGCTGTTCGAAGCGGAGCGCGTCGAGGCCGTCCTCGCCTGCGTGCAGGACGTAGCCGCCGGCCTGGTGGCTGATCCGCACGGCCGGGACGGCCCGCTCCCCGGCGCTCCCGGGCTCGGCCCCGAGCAGCCGGCGCAGCCCCGAGACGTACACCTGGAGGTTCTTGCGGGCGGTGCGCGGCGGCGCGTCGTCCCACAGCGCCTCGACGAGCGTCTCGGCCGACAGCCGGGTGTTCGCGTGGGACAGCAGTGCCGTCAGGAGGACCTGTTGTTTCCGTGATCCCGCGTCGAGCTCCCGGCCGTTCTCCAGCACGCGGAGCGGGCCGAGAATCCCGAATCCAACCGTCATCTCACGCCAACTTGATGACGAAGGAATGCCCTTCCACCTCGGCGTCCGAAACGGCGTCCAGCCGCTGTTTCACGGAATTGAGGACGGCCACCTCGTCCTCGGTGAGCCGGGACAGCACGTCCTGCTGTTCCAGGGTCAGCAGGTCGACCGGATTGCCCGCCTGCCGGAGGGCGTTGAGGGCGTCGAAGGTCATGGTCCCCTCCTTCTCGGATGCCAGATCATCATCACCGCCGCCCCGGGGCCCGTCCATGAGACCTTTGGGCCAGGAATCACCGCCGGTCGCCGGTGCGGGGGCGGACTCCGCGAGAATCAGCGCGAGCAGTCCGGCCTGCAGTCTTGACCGGAGTCCCAGTTTCGCCAGAATGGCGGTGACGAACCGTTTGACGGTGCGTTCGCTGATATGGAGTTCGTAGGCTATCGACCGATTGTCGTATCCGAGGCCCAGCAGGTGCAGCACGGCGCTCTCGCGCGGGGTCAGCGCCCCGGCGAGCGACAGCGCGGCCGCCGTCGGCCGTGGCGCGCCACCGGGCACCCGGGGGCTCCCGCACGCCGGACAGACCGGATCTCCACCACCCATCGACAGGATCCCCCCTCCGGCGGCACAGCACTGCGGTGCCCTCATGCTGACGCCCGCACCGGGCACCGGCAAGAGGGCGGGCGCGTCAGGAGCATGCCACCCGTGCGCGGCGCCGTTTGCCGGTGCCGCTCGCCGGGGTGCGGGGGTGTCGTCACCGATCGGCGCCGTCACCGGTCACCCCGAGGCCGCCCGCCTCCTCGACCGGCCGGGCGGCTTCGGCCCCGGCCGGGCCTGCCGTCAGCGCCGCTCGGCGTCGGGGGCCGGGTCGGGAGCGGGCGCCGTGCCGGGGGCGGGCGCCGGGTCGGGAGCGGGCGCCGTGCCGGGGGCGGCGTCGGGGGCCGCCTCGGCGAGGGCGTCCAGCACCGGGCGGATGAGCGGGTGGCCGTCGGCCCCGGCCCGGACGGCGGCGAACACCCGGCGGGTGGCGAGGGCACTGTCGACGGGGCGGACGGCGACCCGGGCCAGGTCGACGCCGAGCAGCGCCGAGCGCGGCACCAGCGCCACGCCCGCACCGGCGGAGGCGAGGGCGACGACGGCCCGGAAGTCGTCGGAGGAGTGCACCAGGCGCGGCTGGAACCCGGCGTGCTCGCAGGCCAGCAGCACCACGTCGTGGCAGGGGTTGCCCGGGTAGGGGCCGATCCACGGTTCTCCGGCGAGGTCGGCCACCGCGATCGGGCCCCGGCCGGCGGCCAGCGGGTGGGCGAGCGGCAGCACCGCCTCGAACGGTTCCGCGTACAGGGGCACCCGGGTGAGGCGGGCGTCGTCGGCACGCGGAGCGCCCCGGTACTCGACCGCCACCGCGAGGTCGGCGCGGCCGTCGAGCACCATCGGCAGGCTGGCGTCGCCCTCGGCGTCGAGCACCTTGAGCCGGACGCCGGGGGCGCGGGCGGCCAGGGTGCCGATCGCGGGCGCGAGGACGAGCGAGATCCCGGTGGCGAAGGAGGCGACGGTGACCTCGCCGGAGACGCCCGCGCTGTAGGCGGCGAGGTCGGCCTCGGCGCGTTCGAGCTGGGCGAGCACGGCGTCGGCGTGGCCGAGCAGGATCTCCCCGGCGGCGGTGAGCCGCACGCCGCGGCCCTCGCGGGCCAGCAGGTGGTGACCGGTCTCCTGCTCCAGCGCGGCGAGCTGCTGCGAGACGGCGGAGGGGGTGAGGTAGAGCGCGGCCGCCGCGGCGGTCACCGTCCGGTGGTCCGCCACCGCTCGCAGGGTCCGCAGCCGTCTCGCGTCGATCACAGCCCCAATTCTGCCAGCGCCCCCGCGCCTGCCGGGGCGGGGGTGAAGAGCCGGGGAAGGAGTGGCCCCGTGAAGTGGGAAGTCGGACCGGCCGACTTCCCGCTCCGCGGGGACACGCCCGGGGCTGCTCCGGGGCTGCTCCGGGGCTACTCCGGAGGGCTGCGGCGGACGGCCGGGGCGGCGGGGCGGGTCACCCGCTCCGAGGCGGGCGGTCCGGGCGGGGCGGCGGGGTCGCGGTCGGTGGGCAGCCGGCCGGTGAGCAGGAACGCCACCAGGCACCCGGCGAGCAGCACCGCCACGCCGCCGACCGCGTCCAGCACCCAGTGGTTGGCGGTGGCGACCACCACCAGGAAGGTCGCCACCGGGTAGAGCACCGCCACCGCCCTGACCCATGGCGTACGGGCGGTGCCGACCACCACCAGCGCGCACCAGGCCGCCCAGCCGATGTGCAGCGAGGGCATCGCCGCGTACTGGTTGGTCAGCGCCGTCAGCGCGCCGAGCGGGGACTCGCCGGGGGCGCCGCCCGGCTCCTCGTGCAGGCCGGTCCCGGGCACCAGCCGGGGCGGTGCGAGCGGGTAGCCCCAGAAGCCGAGCAGCGCCAGGCCGGTGGCCGCGAACAGCACGGTGCGGGCGGTGCGGTAGCGGGCCGGGTGGCGGACGTAGAGCCAGAGCAGCACGGCCAGCGGGACGGTCACGTGCAGCACCCGGTAGTACTCCTGGGCGAGGTCGCGCACCCAGTCGCCGGCCCGCAGCGCCCAGCCGTTCAGGGCGGGCTCGATGTCCAGGTGGAGGGCCTGCTCCAGGCGGTAGAGGCGCCGCGCGTGGTCGGTGGCGTCGGCGACCCGGTCCGGGGCGGCGTTGCGGATGTAGGTGTAGACGCCGTAGCCGACCTGGATGAGCAGGAGTTCCAGGACGGGGTTGGGCCGGGAGACCGGGCGCAGCCGGGCCGGCAACAGCGGGAGGCGTGGGGGGCCCAGGCGCCCGAGCGGGCCGGTGCGCCGGGGCGGGGGCGGTCCTGGGGCGCGGTGCAGTCGCCACCGCGGGTCGGTGCGGCGGCGGAACGGCAGGGCGGTGGCGGCGGCGAGGGCGAGCAGGACGGGGGTCTCGCGCAGCAGCCGGCTGCTGACCGGCTCGACGCCGGGGTCGAACAGGGTGGCGGGCAGCAGGGCGGCGGTGACGGCGACCACCGGCCACAGGGCGCGGTCCTCGGGGCGGCGGCCGAGGCGGCCGGTGGCGGCGAGCAGCAGCCAGCCGAGGTCGGCGGGGCCGGCGACCGGGGCGGCGGCCACGGTCGCGCAGCCGACGACGCCGACCGCGAGCAGCGGCTGACCGTCGGCGGCGAGGGCGCGGGCACGGCGCAGCGCGAGCACCGCGACGGCGGCGGCCACCACGAGCCGCAGGGCGAACAGCGGAGCGGACGGTCCGTAGGGGCCGAGCGGGCCGGGGCCGGTGAATCCGTACCGGAGGCGGAGCAGGAAGCAGAGGGCCGCGGCGGTGGCGGCGGCGGTCAGCGCGGCCCGGGCGCGCAGGAGGGGCGCGAAGAGCAGCGCGACGGGGTGCAGGGCGGCGGCCGCGCCGAGCGCAAGACCGCCCGCGCGCCGGGGCAGCACCTCCAGCAGCACGAGCGCAATGACCCAGACCCCGCGAACGGCGTCCTCGGGGCTCCCCCGCAGTGCGGCGCCGACCAGCAGCGCCGCCGCGCCGACCGGCCCGACGGCCGCCGGCACCGGCACCCCGGGCGGCGGCCACCGGGCGACCAGCGCACCGGCGAGCGCGACCGCGCCCAGGGCGGCGACCACCAGCACGGGCCGCCGTCCGGCGGTCCACGTCACCACCGCGCAGGCCGTCAGCGCCGCGACCCAGCAGACCGCCGTGACCACGGCCCTCGGCCTGCTCCCCGCCATCCCGCTCCTCTCCCGCCGCCCGCCGCGCCCCCTTCCCGCCGACTCTCTGCGCCCACCCGACACCCCGCACCCCGAGCACCCCCACCCGGGTGGCGCCACGGGGCGCGCCGACACTTCGCACCGTGCCCGGCGCCGTGCCGGAGAGGTCGTGGAGGGGCACCCGGAAACGGCCCCGGAGACCGCGAACGGGAGTGGGAAGTCGGGCGGGCCGACTTCCCACTCCCGTGGCGGGAGGGTGGGACAGATGGTTCGGAGGCCGTGCAGGCGTTGGCGAGCCCGTGGCGCGTCCGGTTCCGAGCGGACGCGCCACGGGCGATCAGGGGGGGCGGGCGGCTACTCGCCCAGGGCGGCGCGGGCGTCGATGAAGGCGGCGACGGCGCGCTCGACGTCCTCGGTGCTGTGCGCGGCGGAGAGCTGCACCCGGATCCGGGCCTGGCCGTGCGGCACGACCGGGTAGGAGAAGCCGATCACGTAGACGCCGCGCTCCAGCAGCAGTTCGGCGAGGCGGCCGGCCTCGGCGGCGTCGCCGATCATCACCGGGGCGATCGGGTGGTCGCCGGGCAGGATCTCGAAGCCCGCCTCGGTCATCTTCGCGCGGAACAGCGCCGTGTTGGCCGCCAGCCGCTCGCGCAGCTCGTTCGACTGCTCGACGAGGTCCAGCACCTTCAGCGAGGCCGCCGCGATCACCGGCGCGAGCGAGTTCGAGAACAGGTACGGCCTCGACCGCTGGCGCAGCAGGGCGACGATCTCGCGCCGCGCGGCGACGTAGCCGCCGGAGGCGCCGCCGAGCGCCTTGCCCAGCGTGCCGGTGATGATGTCGACGCGGTCCATGACGCCGTGCAGCTCGGGCGTGCCGCGGCCGTTCGCGCCGACGAAACCGACGGCGTGCGAGTCGTCGACCATGACCATGGCGTTGTAGCGGTCGGCGAGGTCGCAGATCTCGCGCAGCGGGGCGACGTAGCCGTCCATGGAGAAGACGCCGTCGGTGACGATCAGGCGGCGGCGGGCGTCCTGGCTCTCCTTGAGCTGCTGCTCCAGGTCGGCGAGGTCGCGGTTGGCGTAGCGGTGGCGGCGGGCCTTGCAGAGGCGGATGCCGTCGATGATGCTCGCGTGGTTGAGGGCGTCGGAGATGACGGCGTCGCGCTCGTCGAGCAGGGTCTCGAAGACGCCGCCGTTGGCGTCGAAGCAGGAGGAGTAGAGGATGGTGTCCTCCTGGCCGAGGAACGCGGAGAGGCGGTCCTCCAGCTCCTTGTGCACGTCCTGGGTGCCGCAGATGAAGCGGACGGACGCCATGCCGTAGCCCCAGCGGTCGAGGGCGTCCTTGGCGGCGGCGAGCACCTCGGGGTGGTCGGCGAGGCCGAGGTAGTTGTTGGCGCAGAAGTTGAGGACCTCGCCGGGGGTGCCGCCGCCGGTGACGGTGACGGCGGCGCTCTGCGGGGTGCCGATCACCCGTTCCGGCTTGAAGAGCCCGGCCTCGCGGATCTCGTCGAGGGTGGCGGCGAGGTCGTCGCGCACGGTGTCGAACACAGCTGCTCCTAAGCGGGGTGGCAACGGGGGTGGCGAGGGTGCCGGGGAGGGGGGATCAGGCGGTCCAGTCGAGGATGACCTTGCCGCAGCGGCCGCTCGCCGCCTCGTCGAAGGCGGCCTCGAAGTCGGCGGCGGGGTAGCGGCCGGTGATCACGGGGCTGAGGTCGAGGCCGCCCTCCAGCAGGACGGACATCGCGTACCAGGTCTCGAACATCTCGCGGCCGTAGATGCCCTTGATGGTGAGCATGGAGGTGACGACGGAGGCCCAGTCGATCGGGAACTCCTCGGCGGGCAGGCCGAGCATGGCGATCTTGCCGCCGTGGGTCATGTTGGCGATCATCGACTGGAGCGCCTCGGGGCGGCCGGACATCTCCAGGCCGACGTCGAAGCCCTCGCGCAGGCCGAGCTTCTGCTGGCCCTCCTCGATGGTGTGCTCGGAGACGTCGAGCGCCAGCGAGACGCCGACCTTGCGGGCGAGGTCGAGGCGGTAGGGCGAGACGTCGGTGATCATCACGTTGCGGGCGCCGGCGTGCTTGGCGACGGCGGCGGCCATGATGCCGATCGGCCCGGCGCCGGTGACCAGCACGTCCTCGCCGACCAGCGGGAAGGACAGCGCGGTGTGCACGGCGTTGCCGAAGGGGTCGAAGATCGCGGCGACGTCGAGGTCGACGGGGACGCGGTGGACCCAGACGTTGGAGGCGGGCAGGGCGACGTACTCGGCGAAGGCGCCGTCGCGGTTGACGCCGAGACCGACGGTGTTGCGGCAGAGGTGGCGGCGGCCGGCCAGACAGTTGCGGCACTTGCCGCAGACCAGGTGGCCCTCGCCGCTGACCAGGTCGCCGACGGCGATGTCGGCGACGCCGGCGCCGATCTCGGCGACCTCGCCGACGAACTCGTGGCCGAGGACGAGCGGGGTCCGGATGGTCTGCTGCGCCCAGCCGTCCCACTTGCGGATGTGCAGGTCGGTGCCGCAGATGCCGGTGCGCAGCACCTTGATGAGGACCTCGCCGGGGCCGATCACCGGGGTGGGGACGTCCATCATCCAGAGTCCGGGCTCGGCGTTCTGCTTGACGAGTGCCTTCACGGCGGTGGCTCCTGACGCACGGTGGGGCGGCCTGGTGTGGGCAGGCCGGCGGGGCCCGGTGGGTGGCGGCCTGCGGGGCCGGTGGTGTCCGCATTCCGGGCAGGCAGAAATCTGCCTGGTGGGAGGGGGTGCGGTCCATCGAGGAATTCTTAAGGGCCGCGACAGCTCGGCTAAACGATCGTGCCCGAGCAGGGGTCCGGGGCCGTCGCGGCGTGCCGGTCGGCACTCCGACGGCGGAGCGCGTGGGGCGCGTCCGGGGCGTACGGGCGCCGCTCCGGAGGGCGCACGCCCCCCGGTGCGGCCGGGCCGGGGCACCGGACCGGGGCGGGCACCGGACCGGGCGCGGAACGGGGTCGGTCGCGGAACGGGTCAGTCGCGGCGGGCGGTGACGGCGTGGACGAGGGCGGCCGCGGCGGCGAGCAGGGCGACGGCGAGCGCGAGCAGCAGGGCGGTGGAGGCGAGCAGGTCCGCCGAGCGGTGGTGGGCGGAGAGCCGGGTGAGCAGCAGGTTGACGGGAGGCAGACCCTTGCTGACGGTGAGGGCGAGGAGCAGCGCGAGGGCGAGCAGCAGGCCGTGGCCCGGTCGGCGGATCACCGGCCGGGAGGCGAGCAGGCCGACGGCGGTACCGGTGCAGGCGCAGGTGAGTTGGGCCTCGGTGCCGAGCAGCAGGTCGGCGGCGGTGGGGGTGTGGGTGCCGACGAGCAGCGGCAGGGCCAGGCCGAGGGCGGTGAGTGGCAGGCAGCCGAGGAGGGCGGTGAGGACGGTGCCGGTGAGCAGGCGCCGCCGGCCGCCGGTGGCGGCGGTGAGCAGCGCGCGGTGGGGCCGGTCCTCCAGGCCGGTGAGCGCCGTGGTGAGCCAGGTGGCGGCGAGCAGCATCGCGGCGGAGGCGGCCCCGTGGGCGGCGGTGAGCGGGCCGGTGTCGTTGCTGGTGAGGACGGCGACGAGGGCGGTGAACAGGAGCAGCGGGGCGAGGAAGCGCTGGGAGAGCAGGAGGGTGGTGAGCTGGTAGCGGACGAGGGCGGTCATCGGGTGGCGCTCCTCGGGGCGGATGCGGCGGGCGACGCGGGGGCGGTGGCCGGGCGGGTGACGGCGTGCACGGAGCACCCGTGGCGCAGGGCGGCGAGCAGCACGGCGTCGGTGTGCCCCTGCGCGACCCGCAGGTGGAGTTCGGGGCCGCGGCGGCTGAGGGCGAGGACGCCGGGCAGGGCGCGCCAGTCGGGGGCGCCGGGGCCGGTGCCGGGGCCGGTACCGGTGTCGGTACCGGTGAGGACGATCTCGGCGGACGGGTCGGGCGGGGCGGACGGGTCGGCGACGGGCGCCCACCGGCTCAGCCGGCCGTCGGCGAGGGTGCGGGTGGCGGTGGCCTGCGCCTCGGCGACGGCCTCGCGGTGGTCGGTGAACACCACGGCCCCGCCGTCGGCGGCGGTCTCGGCGATGAGTTCGGCGAGGACGGTGTGCGCGGAGGCGTCGAGCCCGGACCAGGGTTCGTCGAGCACCAGCAGGTCCGGCGGGAGCAGCAGGGCCTGGGCGAGCGCGACCTTCTGGGCGTTGCCCTTGGAGAGGGTGCGCAGGGCCGCGTCGGGGCCGCCGACCAGGGCGAGCCGGTCGAGGAGTTCCCCGGCGCGCCGGCGCGCGGTGGCGGTGGGCAGGCCGCGGATGCGGCCGAGGTGGGTGAGGTAGCCGGCGGCGGTGAGGCGTTCGTGGGCGGTGAACCGGTCGGGGACGTAGCCCACGCCCACGGCGGCCCGGCGGCGGGCGGCGGGGTGGGTGAGGCGGCCGGTGGTGGGGCGGGTGAGCCCGGCGAGGATGCGCAGCAGGGTGGATTTGCCGGAGCCGTTGGCGCCGAGGACGGCGAGCACGTCGCCGGCGTCGAGGCGCAGGTCGACGTCGCGCAGGATCCAGGGCCCGCGTCCGTAGCGCTTGCCGACGGCCACGGCTTCGGTGACCGCCACGGCGACGGCTCCGCTCTGCAGCACCTCGGTGTTCCCCTCCCGTCGGGTCCGGCGGTGCGCACCCTACTCGGGCGCGGGTAGGGGGCGGGTAATGGCGGCGGGGGGCGTGTGGCATGGGCGCGCGAGCGGGGTTGGGGCGGGTGGCTGACGCGTGGGTCCGTTCGGTCCAGCGGGCGGCCGGTGGGCGCGCGGGGCGCTGCCGGGGCGCATACGTTGGCGAACGCTCCCCCTTGCGGGCCCGTGGAGCGCTGCTCCGGGTCCGTCCGGCCCAGAGAGGCGTCCCGAAGATGACGAACCGTGTGACGGCCCGAGCCACGACGTCCCGACGGCGGTGGCCCGCCGCCCCGCCGGCGCTGCTGCTGGCGCTGTCCGCCCTGCTGGCCGCCGCCGGCTGTGCGGGCGGCTCGCCGTCCGATCCGCCGCCCGCCGGGGCGGTGACGGCCGCACCGGCGGCGCTGAGCCCCTCCCCCACGGCCTCCCCGACGGCCACCCGCACCCTGCTGAGCCCCTCGCCCACGACGCCCGCGGCGTCGCCGACCACCCCGGCGACCACGCCCCCGGCGGCCACCGCGAGCGGGACGACGGTGCCGTTGACGCCCGAGGTGACGGCGAAGCTGGACGCGGCCGTGCAGCGGGTCCTGACGCAGGCCTCGGTGCCGGGGGTGATCGTCAACGTGTCGACGCCGCAGGGCGAGTACCTGAAGGCCTTCGGGGTGTCCGAGCGGGTGCCGGGCACGGCCATGGTGACCGGGCTCAACATGCGGGTCGGCAGCCTGACGAAGACGTTCACCGTCACCGCGCTGCTGCGGCTGGTGGACCAGGGCAAGCTGGGGCTCGACGACACGATCGGCACGTACGTCACGGGTGTGCCGAACGGCGAGAAGATCACCCTGCGCGAGCTGGCGAACATGCGCAGCGGCCTGTTCTCGTACACCCAGGACGAGGACTTCGTGCGCACCCTCCAGGCGGACCCCCAGCGCGCGTTCACCCCCGACCAGCTGCTCGCGTACGCGTTCCGGCACCCGGTGGACTTCGCGCCGGGCACGCAGTTCGAGTACTCCAACACCAACACGGTGCTGCTGGGCAAGGTGATCGAGAAGGTCGGCGGGCGGCCGCTCGGGGAGTTCCTGAAGAAGGAGGTGTTCGAGCCCGCGGACCTGGACCGCACGGTGTTCCCGACCGACAACGCGTTCCCGCAGCCGCACGCGCGCGGCTACACCGACCAGACGGCGGACGGCACGATCACCGACGCCACCGACTGGAACCCGTCCTGGGGCTGGGCGGCGGGGGCGGCCATCTCGGACCAGGGGGACATGAAGAAGTGGGCGAAGGTGCTGGCCACCGGCTCGCTGCTGAAGCCGCAGACCCAGGCGCAGCGTCTGGAGCCGCAGCCGTCGACGGTCCCGGGCAGCTGGTACGGGCTGGGGGTGTTCGACAACCACGGGTGGATCGGGCACAACGGTTCGCTGCCGGGCTACCAGTCGGTGGTGGTGTACCTGCCGTCGGCGCAGGCGTCGCTGGTGGTGCTGCTGAACACGGACGTCGAGTACCGGGGTTCGGCGCCGTCGACGCTGTTCGCGAAGGCGATCACGGAGGTCGTCTCGCCGGGGAACGTCTACGACCTGCCGGCCGCCCCGGCGGACGCGGACGAGCCGTCGGCGTCGGCGTCGGCGACGGTGTCCTCGTCGGTGAAGCCGCCGGAGGAGTCTGCCTGACGGGTCGGCCGGAGGGGTCGGCCCGGCCCCGCGCCCCGCCCCGGGTGCGCTCAGCCGCCGAGCACCCGGGCCAGGTCGTAGGAGACCGGCTCCTCCAGCTGCTCGTAGGTACAGCTCTCGGGCGTGCGGTCGGGACGCCAGCGGCGGAACTGGGCGGTGTGCCGGAAGCGGGTGCCCTCCATGTGGTCGTAGGCGACCTCGATGACGCGTTCGGGGCGCAGCGGGATCCAGGAGAGGTCCTTGCCGCCGGTCCAGCGGCTGGTGGCGCCGGGCAGCCGGGCGCCGGCGTGGGCGGCTTCGTCGGCCCAGGCGCCCCAGGGGTGGGCGGCGAGGTCGGTGGTGCGCAGCGGGGCGAGTTCCTCGGCGAGTTCGCGGCGGCGGGCCATCGGGAAGGCGGCGCAGACGCCGACGTGCTGGAGGCGGCCGTCGGCGTCGTTCAGGCCGAGCAGCAGGGAGCCGACGACGGGGCCGCTCTTGTGTTCGCGGTAACCGGCGACGACGCAGTCGGCGGTGCGTTCGTGCTTGATCTTGTACATGGCGCGTTCGCCGGGCCGGTAGGGCTGGTCGAGGGGTTTGGCGACGATGCCGTCGAGTCCGGCGCCCTCGTACTGGGCGAACCAGGTCCCGGCGAGGTCGCGGTCGGTGGTGGTGGGGGCGGTGAAGACGGGGTCGGTGGCGTCGGCGAGGGCGGTTTCGAGGGCGTGGCGGCGGGCGTCGAGGGGCTGGTCGAGGAGGGCGTCGTCGCCGAGGGCGAGCAGGTCGAAGGCGACGTAGGAGGCGGGGGTGCGTTCGGCGAGGAGCGTGACGCGGCTGGCGGCGGGGTGGATGCGTTCGAGGAGTTCCTCGAAGCGCAGACGGCCGTCGCGGGCGATGACGATCTCGCCGTCGAGGACGCAGCGGCGGGGGGTCTCGCGGCGCAGGGCCTCGACGAGTTCGGGGAAGTAGCGGGTGAGGGGTTTGCCGGTGCGGCTGCCGAGCTCGACCTCGTCGCCGTCGCGGAAGACGACGGTGCGGAAGCCGTCCCACTTGGCCTCGTACTGCATGCCGGGCGGGATCTTCGCGACGGACTTGGCGAGCATCGGGGCGAGGGGCGGCATGACGGGCAGGTCCATGGTCCCGATCCTCGCGCCGAACGTTCCGGGGCGCGCGGCGGGCGGGGCGCCCTTAGCGTGAGAGGCATGGGCTCTGCCGTGGAACTGGATGTCGCCGGGCGCACCGTCCGGCTGTCGAACCCGGACAAGGTGTACTTCCCGGAGCGCGGGTTCACCAAGCTGGACGTCGCGGAGTACTACCTGGCGGTGGCGCCGGGGGTGCTGCGCGGGTTGCGGGACCGGCCGACGACGCTGCAGCGGTTCCCGGACGGGGTGGAGGGCGAGTTCTTCTACCAGAAGCGGGCGCCGAAGGGCCTGCCGGAGTGGCTGCCGACGGCGCGGATCGCCTTTCCGAGCGGCCGCTCGGCGGACGAGATCTGTCCGACGGAGCCGGCGGCGGTGCTGTGGGCGGCGAACCTGGGGTGTCTGACGTTCCACCCGTGGCCGGTGCGCCGCTCGGACACCGAGCACGTCGACGAACTGCGGATCGACCTCGATCCGCAGCCGGGCACGGACTTCAGGGACGCGGTGCGGGCGGCGCACGAGTTGCGGGCGGTGCTGGAGGAGCAGGGTCTGCGGGGGTGGCCGAAGACCTCCGGCGGGCGGGGGCTGCACGTGTACGTGCCGCTGGTGGCGCGGTGGTCGTTCACGGACGGGCGGCATGCGGTGATCGCGCTGGGCCGGGAGCTGGAGCGGCGGCTGCCGGGGCGGGTGACGACGGCGTGGTGGAAGGAGGAGCGCGGCGAGCGGATCTTCGTCGACTACAACCAGATGGCGCGCGACCGCACGATCGCCTCGGCGTACTCGCTGCGGGCGCGGCCGCGGGCGACGGCGTCGGCGCCGTTGCGCTGGGAGGAGCTGGACGACGTGCTGCCGGAGGACTTCGACCTGCGGACGTTGCCGGCCCGGTTCGCCGAGCTGGGGGACGTGCACGCGGGGATGGAGGACGAGCGGTTCGGGCTGGAGGGGCTGCTGGAGCTGTACGAGCGGCAGGTCGCGGAGGGGGCGCACGGCGAGCTGCCGTATCCGCCGGACCATCCGAAGGCGGCGGGCGAGCCGACCCGGGTGCAGCCGAGCCGGGCGCGGAAGAAGGTGTGAGCGCGACCTCTAGGCTGGGTGGTCACTTGGATCACGGAGGGGCGGTTCTGCGGTGGGTGCACGGGGGTTGCGGGAGGTCCTGGCGGACGCGGCGGACGGGGTGTTCCCGCCGGCGGACGGGTCGGTGACGGTGGTGGCGCAGCCGTCGCCGCGCGAGGCGGGGGTGGTGGCGTTCTCCGCGCACACGGTGGTGTTCACGGACGAGGACCCGGCGTGGGTGCGTTCCGCGCTGGCGGCGGTGCCGGGCGATCCGCTGGCGGCGCCGCTGTGTCCGCCGTTCCTGAGCGCGTTCGCGCGGCGGACGGGGCGGGTGAACGGCACCATCGACCTGCTGACGGTGGCGGACCGGCTGCCGGGCGCGCCGCCGCTGGCGGTGGCGGAAGTGGCGGACCGGGAGCATCCGCGGGTGGTGCGGGCGCTGTGCCACCGCGACGACGTCCGGGTGTTCGAGGCGGACGGCGGGCGCGGGGTGCTGGTGCTGGGGCGCGGGGTGGCGGGGCGCTGGGAGTGCGCGATCGAGGTGGACGAGGCGGCGCGCGGGCGCGGCCTGGGGCGGGCGCTGGCGCTGGCGGCGCGGCATCTGGTGCCGCAGGGCGACCGGGTGTGGTCGCAGCAGGCGCCGGGGAACGCGACCAGTGTGCGGGCCTTCCAGGCGGCCGGCTACCGGCCGGTGGGGGCGGAGACGCTGCTGGTGGCGCGGTGAGCGCGCTCGTGGCCGTGCCCGAGGAGGCCCGGGCGCGCCTGGAGGTGCGTTTCGGGCCGGGCGCGCGGGTGTGGTGCGCCGGGTTGCCGGGTCTGGTGGACGCGCTGGCCGCGCGCTGGGGCCTGGCGGTGCGGGAGGCCGGCGGGGGCGGGACGGCGCGGGTGTTCCGCTGCGAGCGGCTCGCCGACGGCGTGCCGGTGTGGCTGAAGCTGACGCCGGATGCGGTGGTGGCGGCGCAGGAGGCGGCGGCGCTGGGTGCGTGGCGGGGTGTGCCGTCGGTGGTGCGGCTGCTGGGGTACGACCCGGCGTCGGGGGCGCTGCTGCTCGCGGACGTCCGGCCGGGGACGTCGCTGCGCGAGCGGGGCTGGCGGCCGGCGCAGGTGGCCCCGCTGCTGGGCGCGCTGCGCTCGGTGCCGGTGGACGGGGTGGACCTGCCGCCGTTGGCCGGGCGGCTGGAGTTCCTGTTCGAGCTGACCGGGCGCCGGGCGCCCGGCGTGCCGACGGCGCGGGCGCGGGCGCTGGCCCGGGAGCTGACCGGGCCCGGCGCCCCGGTGGCGCTGGTGCACGGCGATCTGCACCCGGCGAACGTGCTGCTCGGCCCGGACGGTCCGGTGGCGATCGACCCGCGCGCGTGCCTGGGTGATCCGGACTTCGACCTGGTCGACTGGGCGCTGGACGGTGTCGCCGACCGGGCGGCGCTGGTGGCCCGGATCGGCGACCTGACCGCGCTCGTCCCGGGGGCCGACGCCGGGCGGGTCCTCGCCTGGTGCCGGGCGACGGCCGTGGTGGTCGCCGCCCCGCGCCTGGCCGCGGGCCGCCGGGACGCCGGCACGGTGTTCCTGGCGGAACTGGCGGGCCTGTAGCGCTCAGCGCGCGGCCAGGGCGCCCGCGAAGGTCGCGAGCGCCCCGGCCAGCAGGACGGCCGTGACCACGCCGAGCACCACCCGCTTGCGCTGGGTGCGGTCGCGGTGGCGCAGCAGTCCCTGGACGGCGACGAATCCGGCGACCGGGAAGGCGGCGAGCGCGAGCAGCAGCAGGCTCAGCCAGTACAGGACCCCGCCGGTGCCGGCGAGGCGGCACTCGCCGTCGGCGGCGCAGGAGACCGGGACGCGCTCGTGGGTGTCGATCCGCCAGTCCGTCCGGGCGTGCTCGTTCGCCGGGCCGCCGTCGTCGGGGAGGAAGGTGCCGCGGCAGTCGCCGGTCGGGCCGAGCGCGGGCCGGTCGGCGTTGACGCGCAGGCACTGCTCGGCGACCAGCACGCCCCTGGTCCCGGCGAGGCCGCCGGCGTAGGCGAGCCCCTGGCCGGCGTGGGCGGTGCCGCGGCCGCCGACGACCAGCAGCGCGAGCACCGCCGCCAGGGTGACCACCATCGTGACCGCCGCCCGGAGCCGCCTCATGCCGGGGCCGTGGCGGCGATGATCCGGACCGCGCCGGTGATCTGGTCGTCCGTCAGGTCGCCCCGGGCGGTCAGCCGCAGCCGCGAGACGCCGTCGGGGACGGACGGGGGGCGGAAGCAGCCGACGGCGAGCCCGGCGCGGCGGCAGTCGGCGGCCCAGGCGACGGCGGCCTCGGGGCCGGGGGCGCGCACGGAGACGACGGCGGCGTCGGGGGCGGAGGCGTGCAGGCCGGCGGCGGTGAGGCGGGCGGCGAGGGTGCGGGCGACCTCGCGGGCGCGTTCGGCGCGATGGGGTTCGGCGCGCAGCAGCCGCAGCGCGCCGAGGGCCGCGCCGGCGGCGGCGGGGGCGAGGCCGGTGTCGAAGATGAAGGTGCGGGCGGTCTCGGTGAGGTGGCGGATGACGCGCCGGGGGCCGAGCACGGCGCCGCCCTGGGAGCCGAGGGACTTGGAGAGGGTGACGGTGGTGACGACGTCGGGCGCGCCGGCCAGCCCCGCCGCGGCGGTGGCGCCGGCGCCTCCGGGGCCGAGCACGCCGAGGCCGTGGGCGTCGTCGACGAGCAGCGCCGCGCCGCGGCGCCGGGCGGCGGCGGCGAGTTCGGCGAGCGGAGCGGCGTTGCCGTCCACCGAGAACACCGAGTCGCTGACCACCAGCGCCCGGCGGTGGGAGCGCCCGGCGAGCACGTCGGCGACGGCGTCCGGGTCGCTGTGCGGGGCGCGGTGCACCTCGGCGCGGGCGAGCCGGCAGCCGTCGATCAGCGAGGCGTGGTTGTAGGCGTCGGAGACGATCAGGGTGTCGGGGTCGGTGAGCGCGGTGAGCGCGGCGAGGTTGGCCGTGTACCCGGAGGAGAACACCAGCGCCGCCTCGGCCCCGCAGAAGGCGGCGAGCTCCTCCTCCAGTTCGGTGTGCAGCGCGGTGGTCCCGGTGACCAGCCGCGAGCCGGTGGCCCCGGCGCCCCAGCGCAGCGCGGCCTCGGCGGCGGCCCGGGTGACGGCGGGGTGCCGGGTGAGCCCGAGGTAGTCGTTGCCCGCGAGGTCGAGCACCGCGTCGTCGGCGTCCCGGCTGCGCAACGTCCGGGTCAGCCCGGCCCCGGCCCGCTGCCGGGCGCTCTCGTCGAGCCAGTCGAAGACGGCGCCCGGATCGGCGACGGCCGAGCCGTCGGCCTCGTCGGACGCCTCGAACACGCTGCGGTTGACCATGCCCGGCACTCTGGCACGCCCCACCAGCACCGGGCAACGTGCGCCGGCGCACACCCCCGGGCGGCCGAACCCCTCGACGCAACCTCCACTGCTCCCCGAATATGGCCTGAATTCACCTGTCATTCATCCGACCGACCGCCGTCCGCCGATTCCCGGGAATTCGGCCGATCGTTCGCGCTCCCCCGGTAGTGTCCCCACAAGTCGAACAGTCCTGGGGGGACTTGGTGGCAGACCTCGAATTCGAGCGACGGATGAACCCGTGGCTCTTCGACAGTTCCGGAAACCTCACCGCGGAGGCGAAGAAGCAGTTCCCCGATCTCGCGGCGGCCGCCGCCGGGGCGCCGGCGCCCGTCACGGTCCCACCGGCCTCCGGCGGCCCGTCCGTCAAGGCGAACCCCGGGATGATCCGCCAGGCCGGTACCAACGCCGCGGCCCTGCGCGAGGCCGTCCGCACCGAATGCGCGCAGCCCTCGCAGCACGTCACCGGCGCGGTCGCCGCGCTGGCGGGCTGGAACCTCTCCACCGCCCTCAACACCGCGTGGAGCGTCTGGTCGGGCCAGGCCCACACGCTCGGGGAAGCCGTCGGCACGATCGGCAAGAACCTGCACACCACCGCGCAGAACTACGAGAACACCGAGAGCGCGGTCCACAGCCAGTTCGCCCAGCAGCACGGCTGAGAGGGGACCCGACATGGTGACGTACACCCAGCTCCAGAAGGTCGACCTCACCGGCCTGAACGCGGCGGCGGGCGACTTCGAGAAGATGGTCCGCGGCTGGGACCTCTCGACCAGGATCCAGAACGAGGTGATCGGCCCCGTCCAGCAGTCCGGCTGGACCGGGCCGAGCTCCGAGTCCGCCGCCGGCGCCCTCACCCGGGCGCGCGACCAGATCCGCGCCGCCTTCGAGGAGGCCTCGGCGATCGCGCGCACGCTGCGCGACGCGCACGACGAGTTCACCGCCGCGAAGAAGGACCTCCAGGTGGCCGTCCAGCACGCCACCGAGCAGGGCCTGACCGTCACCGACGACGGCAGCGTCCACTGGCCGCCGGCCACCGACCCGGCCGACAAGCACGACCTCGACTACGCCGAGACCCGACGGGCGAGCGCCCAGGCCGCCGCCCAGGAGATCGGCAAGGCGCTGGACCGGGCCACCGAGGCCGACTCCGCCGCCGCCCTGGCCCTGGCGATGGACACCGGCAACGACACCAAGAGCTTCAACAGCAACCCGCTGGGCAGCGTCGCCGACGCGGAGGCCAAGCAGGCCGCCCAGATCCTCAGCCTCGGCAGTGCCGCCACCGACGCCCAGCTCGCGCAGCTGCAGGCCCTGCTCCAGCACCACTCCGGCGACCCCCGGTTCGCCACCGCCTTCTACGGCGGCCAGGACCCGGGCACCTTCCTCGCCTCCTACGGCGCGCTGGCGCAGAGCGGCGACTTCGCCGACAGCCCGGCCCGCAAGGCCGCCGTCAAGGGCATCCAGGAGGGACTCGGCCTCACCCTGGCCACCGCGACCAGCACCGGGCAGCAGCCGCACCTGCCCCCGGACTGGGGCGACCGACTGCGCCGGGCCGGCAGCCGGCACATCCAGCTCGGGCCCGGCGCCGACTACGACTCCAGCCCGTACGGCTACCAGATCCTCGGCAACATCCTGAAGCACGGGAACTACGACGCCGCCTTCCTGAAGCCGATCGCCGAGCACGTCACCCAGCTCACCCAGGAGAACCCGGCCCGGTGGGACGCGGTGGCGATGAAGGGCGGCGCGCCGTTCCAGGAATTCTGGTTCACCGGCACGCCGGACGAGAAGGACAACTACCACGGGTTCAACCCGATGGGCTCGGTGCTGAACGCGCTCGGGCACAGCCCGGACGCCGCCACCAGGTTCTTCACCGACCCGCCGACGACGTACTGGCCGGACGGATCGGTGAAGAGCACCGGCGGGACGAACCTCTACTTCAAACTGCTCACCGACACGGGCGACCGCTCGCCGCTGCGCGACGTCTCCTACCCGCTCGGGCCGAACAACGGCAAGGCCGGCCCGATGCAGGTGGAGGCGCTCGGCCACGCCCTGGAGGCGGCGGCGACCGGGCGGGCGTACGACGACGAGACGGGGCCGCTGCCGCCGCACAGCAAGGAGATGGCGCAGGTGATGCGGACGACGGTGGGCCTGTTCGGCGGGGAGAACGCGTCCGCGCTGCTCTACGACAAGGACAAGGCGCTCTTCGGCGAGTTGCAGGAGTCCCTCGGCAAGATGGCCGGTGCCTACATGGGCGACGTGCAGACCGCGCTGGCCCCTCCGTCCACCGTGCTGCCGATCAACGGGGAGATCGCCAAGCTCAGGGCGATCGACGCACAGCGTCTGCTGGTCACCCTCGGCCACAACCCGGAGGCCTATGCCGCGGTGGCCGCCGCGCAGCAGGCGTACACCACCGCGGCGATCAACGACGTGCTGCTGCACCCCGCCGACCACGGCGACCTGACCGCCGCCGCCCTCGCGTCCGCACAGCCCGGCGGCACCGTCGCCGGGCTCCTCAGCAAGGGCATGGTCGACGAGGTCATCACTGCCGGAAACGACAGGGACGAGGACTTCAACTCGGCCGTCAAGACCACACGCGAATGGGCCGGCACGATCTGGGGGGCCACGGCCGGACAGATCGTGGACCGGGCACCGGTCATCGGCCCGGTCGCCAACGAGATGGTCGACAAGATCATGGACGGTGTCGCCGAGAGCTACGAGGTGAACACCAAGCCGAAGACCGCCAACGACGCGCAGGTGGCGTACAACGCGGCGTTGGAGGGTGCCCAGGGGTCCGTCCAGGACGCGATCCGTGCGGCGGCCAGCCGGGCCGGCTTCGAACGGAACTACCTCAACGACCTGGCCCCCGCCGTGGAAGGCCAGATCAAGGGCGCGTTCGGCATCGGCATCGGAATCCCGTGGCAGGTCACCCATCCGAAGAAGGAGGACTGAAACGGTGCGGCGCAACAGCGGGCGGCTCGCGGTCGCAGCCCTGGTCACAGTGCTGGTGCTCGTCGGGGGCGGACTGTGGTGGTGGCAGCGGCCCTCGGGGTCGGCGGACGTGCCGGCCAGTGCGTGTTGGGGTCTGGTCACGGCGGGCGACCTGCGGACGCTCATGGACAACACCGGGAAGGCCAGCGAGGAGGCACCCATCACCCCGACCGATCTGTCGGGCCTGGCCGCCAAGGCCGACTGTAAGGTCAGCCGGGAGCCGCGGGAGTCGCCTCCCTTGGTGCAGATCATGGTGGATCAGCTCGACGAGGCCAGCTACCGCGCCGCCCTCGACCACGAGACCGAAAGGGCCGGCGCCGGGAAGAACGCGGTGCTCGACTTCGGGGTGGGGGTCGATGGCTGGCGCCAGGAAACCTTCTCCCTGTACCTGTTGCTGCGGTGCGACAACGGCCGGCCGGCGCGGCCTGGGACCATCTACCGTGAGATCTACCTCTGGGGTACCAACTTTTCCGTGGACCCGGCCTCTCTGGAGCGCACCCAGCTCTACGTCGACATCGCCCACCGCACCGCCCGGGAGATCGTCCGGCAGGAGGGGTGCCCCGACGTGCGGATCGGCGAGCGGGCGCCCGTGGTGGCGGGGTAGCTTTGCCGGGGGTGGCGGCGAGCAGGCAAGATAGCCGGGTGACCCTCCTTGATCTGATGCCGAAGCCCGCCACGCCCGACGCGCTGTACGAGACGTTCGCCGCCTGGACGCAGGAGCGCGGGATCTCGCTGTACCCGGCGCAGGAGGAGGCGCTGATCGAGCTGGTGTCGGGCAACAACGTGATCCTGGCGACGCCGACCGGCTCCGGCAAGAGCCTGGTGGCGGCGGGTGCGCACTTCGCGGCGCTCGCGGAGGGGCAGCGCACCTTCTACACCGCGCCGATCAAGGCCCTGGTGTCGGAGAAGTTCTTCGACCTGGTGAAGATGTTCGGGACCGAGCAGGTCGGCATGATGACCGGTGACGCGTCGGTGAACCCGACGGCGCCGATCATCTGCTGCACGGCGGAGGTGCTGGCGCAGATCGCGCTGCGCGACGGGGCCCGGGCCGACATCGGCCAGGTGGTCATGGACGAGTTCCACTTCTACGCGGAGCCGGACCGCGGCTGGGCGTGGCAGATCCCGCTGCTGGAGCTGCCGCAGGCGCAGTTCCTGCTGATGTCGGCGACGCTGGGCGACGTGCGGCGCTTCGAGGAGGACCTCACCCGGCGCACCGGGCGGCCGACCACCGTGGTGCGCAACGCGACGCGTCCGGTGCCGCTGTTCTACGAGTACCGGCGCACCACGATGCACGACACGCTGGAGGAGCTGCTGAAGACCGGCCAGGCGCCGGTGTACGTCGTGCACTTCACGCAGAAGGAGGCGGTGGAGCGGGCGCAGTCGCTGATGAGCATCAACATGAGCTCGAAGGCGGAGAAGGACGCCATCGCCGAGCTGATCGGCAACTTCCGTTTCACCACCAAGTTCGGCCGCAACCTGTCGCGTTACGTCCGCCACGGGATCGGTGTGCACCACGCGGGCATGCTGCCGAAGTACCGGCGGCTGGTCGAACGCCTCGCCCAGGCGGGCCTGCTGAAGGTGATCTGCGGGACGGACACGCTGGGCGTGGGCGTCAACGTGCCGATCCGCACGGTGCTGTTCACCGCGCTGTCGAAGTACGACGGGCAGCGGGTGCGGATCCTGCGCGCGCGGGAGTTCCACCAGATCGCCGGGCGCGCCGGGCGGGCCGGGTTCGACACCGTCGGCCAGGTGGTGGCGCAGGCGCCCGAGCACGTCATCGAGAACGAGAAGGCCGTCGCCAAGGCGGGCGACGACCCGAAGAAGAAGCGCAAGATCGTCCGCAAGAAGGCGCCGGAGGGCTTCGTCGGCTGGTCCGAGGAGACCTTCGAGAAGCTGATCGCCGCCGACCCCGAGCCGCTGGTCTCCCGCTTCAAGGTGAGCCACGCGATGCTGCTGTCGGTGATCGGCCGGCCCGGCAACGCCTTCGAGGCGATGCGCAAGCTGCTCACCGACAACCACGAGGACCGCGCCGCGCAGCGCCGGCACATCCGCACCGCGATCGCCATCTACCGCTCCCTGCTGGAGGGCGGCGTGGTGGAGCGGCTGCCGGAGCCGGACGCCGAGGGCCGGATCGTGCGCCTGACCCTGGACCTCCAGGAGAACTTCGCGCTCAACCAGCCGCTGTCCACCTTCGCGCTGGCCGCCTTCGAGCTGCTGGACCCGGCCTCGCCGTCGTACGCGATGGACGTGGTGTCGGTGGTCGAGGCGACCCTGGACGACCCGCGCCAGATCCTCGCCTCGCAGCAGAACAAGGCGCGCGGCGAGGCCGTCGGCGAGATGAAGCGCGACGGCATCGAGTACGAGGAGCGCATGGAGCGGCTCCAGGAGATCACCTACCCGAAGCCGCTGGAGGAGCTGCTCACCCACGCCTACGAGGTGTACCGCCGGGCCCACCCGTGGATCGGTGACCACCAGCTGCAGCCGAAGTCGGTGGTGCGCGACCTGTACGAGCGGGCGATGACCTTCTCGGACTACGTCGGCCACTACGAGCTGGCCCGCACCGAGGGCATCGTGCTGCGCTACCTGGCCGGCGCGTACAAGGCGCTGGAGCAGACCGTCCCCGAGGACGTCAAGACCGACGACCTCAAGGACGTCATCGCCTGGCTCGGCGAGCTGGTCCGCCAGGTCGACTCCAGCCTGCTCGACGAGTGGGAGCAGCTGGCCAACCCGACCGAGCCGCAGACCGCCGAGGTGACGCTGGACGAGAAGCCGGCGCCGGTCACCGCGAACGCGCGGGCCTTCCGGGTGCTGGTGCGCAACGAGCTGTTCCGCCGGGTGGAGCTGTGCGCGCTGGAGCACTACGAGGAGCTCGGCGCGCTCGACGGCGAGTACGGCTGGGACGCGGACCGCTGGGCGGACGCCATGGACGGGTACTGGGAGGAGTACGACGACCTGGGCACCGGTCCGGACGCGCGCGGCCCCAAGATGCTGATCATCGAGGAGGAGGACTCCGCCTGGCGGGTCCGGCAGATCTTCGACGACCCGGAGGGCGACCACGACTGGGGCATCAGCGCCGAGGTCGACCTCTACGGCTCGGACGAGGAGGGCCGCGCGGTGCTGCGGGTCACGGCCGTGGACCGGCTGGACGGCTGACGCACCGCCGGCCCGGCACCGGCGCGCGCCGGAACGCCTGAACGGTGGTGCGGTGGTGCGGTGGAGCCGTCCCGGCGAGGGAGGCTCCACCGCGGACCGGCCGGACCGTTACATCCAGACGAACGGCGCGCCGGCGGTGAACGAGATGGCCCGGGTGGCCTCGTCGAGCAGCTGGTCGAGGTTGGCGGCGCTCGGCGAGGGCACCGGCAGCGGGCTCACCGAGGCGCCGGACGGACTCGGCGAGCCGGTGCCCGCACCGGTGGCGACGATCGCCCCGGGGTGCGCCTCGGCGGGCCGCGAGCTGGTCACCGTCACGTAGTGGCCGACGAGTTCGACCCGCGGCTCGGTCGCGGGCCGGGCCAGGGCGGTGGGCAGGGCGGGGGCGGTGGAGGCGTCCGGGAGGATGAAGGCCACCGAACCCGGCTTGGCCCGCAGCGACTCGGCGGCCTTGGCGGCCGTCGGGGCGTCGGCGAAGCGCAGCAGGGTGATGCTGCTGAGCACCGGCTTCTCCTGCGCGGTGAAGCTGACGGCCAGGTAGCCCTTGCAGCCGGCCTCCCGCAGCAGCTCCAGGGTGCGGTCCTGGAGCACCTCGGTGCAGTTCTCGCCGCGCCGCACCCCGGAGCGCTTGCCCTTGTAGCTGCCCGACTCGACGATCCGCTGGGCGGGGAAGTACACGTCGACGTCGAGGGCCTCGGGGTCGGCGACGGTGCGCGCCGGCGGGTCGCCGACGATCGGCGGGGTCTTGGACGCCTCCTTGCTGGAGGGGCCGAGCCCCGGTATGTAGTCACCGGGCGTGGGGCGGGTGACGATCCAGCCGCCGGCCGCCACCACGCCCGCGACGGTGACCCAGCCGACGACCCGTCGGGCGGTCACGCGTCTGGCCCGGTACGACCCGGGTTGCCGCTGGGACGTGTGCTCTGCCGATGGCCCGTCCGGTCGTTCTGCCGATGACGGGGCGCGCTCCCCCTGCGTGGTCATGCGGCAGATTGTATGCAGGTCACGGGTGGTGAAGATCACGGGGTCGGGGGCCCGCGAGGGGCCCCGGGGAGCCCCCGGCACCCGACGTGACCTGCGCCACTACCGTGAGCTGCGACACTGTGACAACTCGCACAGCTTCCCGGGGATCTTCTGGTGGGTTTCCTCTGGCGTCCGTCGCGGGGCAGCAGGCAGGATCAGCCCCATGGATCTGCTCGATACCCTCACCGCCAAGGGCCTGCGTGGGGAGACCCCCACCCGCGAGGAGGCGCTCGCCGTTCTCGCCACCACCGACGACGACCTGCTCGACGTCGTCGCGGCCGCCGGTCGGGTGCGCCGGCGGTGGTTCGGCCGCCGGGTGAAGCTCAACTACCTGGTGAACCTGAAGAGCGGGCTGTGCCCGGAGGACTGCTCGTACTGTTCGCAGCGCCTGGGCTCCAAGGCCGAGATCCTGAAGTACACCTGGCTGAAGCCGGGCCAGGCCGCCGAGGCGGCGAAGGCGGGCGTGTCGGGCGGCGCCAAGCGGGTCTGCCTGGTGGCGAGCGGCCGCGGCCCGACGGACCGTGACATCGACCGGGTGACCGACACGGTGGCCGCCATCAAGGAGGCCGACCCGGCGGTGGAGGTCTGCGCCTGCCTGGGCCTGCTCTCCGACAACCAGGCCGAGCGGCTGAAGGCGGCCGGCGTCGACGCCTACAACCACAACCTGAACACCTCCGAGGGCACCTACGGCGACATCGCCACCACCCACACCTACGCGGACCGGGTGGACACCGTGCAGAAGGCGCACGGCGCGGGCCTGTCGGCCTGCTCGGGCCTGATCGCCGGCATGGGCGAGAGCGACGACGACCTGGTGGACGTGGTGTTCGCGCTGCGCGAGCTGGGCTCGGACTCGGTGCCGGTGAACTTCCTCATCCCCTTCGAGGGCACGCCGCTGGCCAAGGAGTGGAACCTCACCCCGCAGCGCTGCCTGCGGATCCTGGCGATGGTGCGGTTCGTCAACCCGGACACCGAGGTGCGGATCGCCGGCGGACGCGAGGTGCACCTGCGCAGCCTGCAGCCGCTGGGCCTGCACATCGCCAACTCCATCTTCCTGGGCGACTACCTGACCAGCGAGGGCCAGGCCGGGCAGGCCGACCTCGACATGATCCGGGACGCCGGCTTCGAGGTGGAGGGCATGGGCGAGGGCACCCTGCCCCGGCACCGGGCGGACGTCGCGGCGCAGGCGTCCGGCGGCTGCGGGACGGCGGCCCCGGCGGCGGGCGGCTGCGGCAGCGGCGGCGGCTGCGGCCCGTGCGGCGGGCACGCCCACGGCGAGGCCGCGGCCGGCCCGGAGGCGGCTGCCACCGAGCCGGCCGACAGCGAGCCGGCCGGGGCCGACGAGGCGCGCACCGACCTGGTGCGGGTGCGCCGCCGCGGCGCCGGCACCGAGCTGGCACCGAACGCCTGAGCCCCACCGCCGCAGCCCCCGAACACCCCGGAAAGCCCCCTCCCCATGACCCAGCTGTCCACGGACACCCTGCTCGCGCTCGACCGGGCGCACGTCTGGCACCCGTACGGGCCGATGCCCGGCACCTCCATCCCGTACGTGGTGGAGTCAGCCTCCGGCGTGCGGCTGCGGCTCGCCGCACCCGCCCCGGGCGGGCACCGCGAACTCGTGGACGGCATGTCGTCCTGGTGGGCGGCGATCCACGGCTACGGGCACCCGGTGCTCGACGAGGCGGTGCGCGGGCAGCTGGGCCGGATGAGCCACGTGATGTTCGGCGGGCTCACCCACGAGCCCGCCGTGCGGCTCGCCGCCACCCTGGTCGAGATCACCCCGGAGCCGCTGCGGCACGTCTTCCTCGCCGACTCCGGCTCGGTGTCCGTCGAGGTCGCGCTGAAGATGTGCCTGCAGTACTGGCAGTCGGTGGGCCGGCCGGGCAAGCGGCGGGTGCTGACCTGGCGCGGCGGCTACCACGGGGACACCTTCCACCCGATGTCGGTGTGTGACCCGCAGGGCGGCATGCACCACCTGTGGGGCGGGGTGCTGCCCGAGCAGCTGTTCGCGCCCGAGCCGCCGGCCGGCTTCGACGCCCCGCTCGACGCGCAGTACGCGGACGGCTTCGCGGAATTGATGGAGCGTCATGCCGGCGAGCTGGCGGCCGTGATCGTCGAGCCGGTGGTGCAGGGCGCCGGCGGAATGCGCTTCCACTCCCCCGCCCACCTGCGGATGCTGCGCGACCTGTGCGACCGGCACGAGGTCCTGCTGGTCTTCGACGAGATCGCCACCGGCTTCGGCCGCAGCGGCGCCCTGTTCGCCGCCGACCACGCGGGCGTCGCGCCGGACGTCATGTGCCTGGGCAAGGCGCTGACCGGCGGCTACCTCACCCTGGCGGCCACGCTCTGCACGGCGGAGGTCGCCGACGGCATCAGCCGCGGCGAGATGCCCGTGCTCGCGCACGGGCCCACGTTCATGGGCAACCCGCTGGCCGCGGCCGTCGCCAACGCCTCGATCGGCCTGCTGCTCGACCAGGACTGGCGCGGCGAGGTCGGACGGATCGAGGGCGGGCTGCGCGCGGGCCTGGCGGACGCGGCCGCACTGCCCGGCGTCAAGGACGTCCGGGTGCTCGGCGCGATCGGCGTCGTCCAGCTGGACCACCCGGTGGACATGGCGGCGGCGACCGCGGCCGCCGCGCGGGAGGGCGTCTGGCTGCGCCCCTTCCGGGACCTCGTCTACACGATGCCGCCGTACGTGACCGGCGACGAGGACGTGGCGCGGATCGCCGCGGCCGTGACGGCGGCGGCGGTGGCCGGATGAGCGGGACGGCGGGGATCCGGACCGGGGAAAGAACGGCGGACGTGCAGGACGGGGAGGCGACGGCCGGCCGGGTCGTCTTCGTGACGGGCACGGGCACCGAGGTCGGCAAGACCGTCACCACGGCGGCCGTCGCCGCGAGCGCGCTGCGCGCCGGGCTGCGGGTCGCGGTGCTCAAGCCCGGGCAGACCGGCGTCGCACCGGACGAGCCGGGGGACGCCGCGGAGGTCGGCCGGCTGGCCGGGCCCGCCGCCCCGGCGCCGGACCGGCTGACGCTGCGTGAACTCGCCCGCTACCCCGAGCCGTTGGCGCCGGACACGGCCGCCCGCCGCTCCGGGCTGCCGTGCCTGGCGGCGGAGGACGTGGCCAAGGAGGTGGCCGGCCTCGCCGAGCGGCACGACCTGGTGCTGGTCGAGGGCGCGGGCGGACTGCTGGTCCGCTACGACGAACAGGGCCGCACGCTGGCCGACCAGGCCCGCGCCGTGCGCGACCTCGGCCTGCCCGCCGAGGTGCTGCTGGTCGCCTCCGCCGGGCTCGGCACGCTCAACACCACGGCGCTGACGGCGCAGGCGCTCACCGCGCGCCGGCTGCCGCTGCTCGGCGTGGTGGTCGGCGCCTGGCCGGACTCCCCCGCCCTCGCGGACCGCTGCAACCTGGCCGACCTGCCGCGCGTGGCGGGCGCCCCGCTGCTCGGCGCGCTGCCGCAGCACGCCGACCGGTCCGGGGACTTCCCCGCGCTCGCCGTCGAGGCGCTCGCACCCGCGCTGCACGGCCGCTGGGACGCCGCCGCGTTCACCGCCGCGCACGGCGCCGGCTGAGCCGCCCGGCCGGTGCCGGGGCTGCCTCGTCCGCCCTCGGGCCCGCGCCACCCGTCCGCGCGACGGAACGCCGCGATTGTCGCTCGAACGGGTGAGATCCCGCCCCGAGGCGGCCCGGCGCGCGGTGGCGCTCAATACCGTTCTCGGCATGACGGATGGCGATGGCCTGATGGTGGACGAGGCCCTGCGGGCCCTGGCGGCGCTCGAAGCGGCTTGGAAGGACGACGACGAGGCCCTGACCGCGCTGGCCGCGCGGGGACCGGCCGAACGGCCGCTCGCCGCCCTGGTCGCGCTGTACGGCGAGCACGCGGTCGACACGCTGATGGCGCTGGCCTTCGGGCTGCGCTCCAGCATGACCGACGAGGAACTGGCCGAACTCACCGACGCGGTGAGCTCCAACATCGGCGCCCGGATGAGCGCCCTGCTCACCCGGACGCTCTGCGCCTGGGGCGAGACGGCCGGGGACGACCTCGCCGTGGTGAAGGTGATCGCCCACGCGGTGATCGACGCCATGCGGGCCGTCACCGAGGAGCCGAGCAAGACCGACGTGCTGCCGCTGCTGGCCACCTTCCGCACCTACGCGCTGAGCAACAGCGGCTGAGGGACGGCCCGCCGTCGGCCGGTGGCCCGCAGGCGATCCCCCCCGTGAGTGCACCCGCGTTCCGGCCTTTCCCGGGGATTCCCGGCGCGTTCGCCACCGAACCCGACGGCGGAATTCCGGCGTTCCGGCCGGCTGCTAGGCTCCGCCGCATGGATCCGGATTCCGATTCCCCGCGCTTTCGGTCTTCGGGCGGCTCACGGCTGTCGGCCGGCCTCGTCGGGCTGTGGGCGGTTTTCCTGCTGCTGGACTTCCTGGCGAACGGCCGGTGGTGGTTCTGGCTGATACCCACGCTGGCGCCGCCGCTGCTCTTCCTCGCCGTCCCGGTGGCCCTGCTCGCCCTGGTGTGGACGGTCCCGGCCCGGGCGGCGCGGCGCTGGCTGGTGCCGGCGGCCGTCGCGCTGCTGGTCGCCGGACTGCCCCGGGCGGGCCTCAACTGGTCGGCCCTGGTGCCCGGTTCGCCGGCCGCGGCGGCCCCGGCGGCCGGGCCGGAACTCTCGGTGTTCTCCTGGAACACCGAGTACTGGGACACCACCGACGACCCGGACGCCTTCTACCGCTTCCTGCGCTCCCGCGACGCCGACGTCTACCTGCTCCAGGAATACCTGGAATGGTCGCACGGCTCCCACCACGAGGTCGACCAACTCGACCGCATCCACCGGGAGTTCCCCGGCTACCAGGTGGTGGCCGACGGTGAGCTGATCACCCTCTCCCGTTTCCCCGTGCTCGCCGCCCCACCGGTCGGCCCGGCGCTCGCCCCGGACGCGCCCTGGGCGGAGCGCTTCGACCGGCGCAAGGTGCTGCGCACCGACGTCGATGTGCACGGGCGCACGGTGTCCTTCTACAACGTGCACATCCCGGTGCAGGTGGAACCCCGGGAGTCGGTGTTCGACGGCGCGTTCTACCGGGTGGTCCGGGAGGCCGACACCGCCCGCCGCGAACAGTTCACGGCCCTGGAGCGCGACGCCGCCGCCAACCCGAACCCCCTGCTGATCGCCGGCGACTTCAACACCAGCCCCGCCATGGCCGACCTCGACCCGCTGCGCGCCCGCTTCGACGACGCCCGCTCGGCGAGCGGCGAGCTCTACCCCGGCAGCTGGGGCGGCGTCCTCGGCACCGACTGGTGGCGCCTGGACTGGGCGTTCACCAACCGGGGCCTCGCCGTGCGGCATTACGCCTTCGTCGACGACCGAGGGCTGTCCGACCACCGGGCCCAGGACCTGCGGATCTCCCTGCGCCACTGACCGCCCGACCACCGGGTCCGGCCCCCGCGGACGGCGCTACAGGGCGGCCCCGTCCAGGCGCCTGCGCTGCTCCGGCGTCAGCGTCACGTCGAGCGCGCCGAGCGCCTCGTCGAGCTGGGCGACCTTGCTCACCCCGACCAGCGGCAGGATCCCCGCCTCGTGGTCGAGCAGCCAGCTGAGTGCCACCTGGTTGACGGTGGCGCCGGTCTCCTCGGCCACGGCGCGCAGGGCGGCGAGGCGCTTCGGCGTGCCCGGGTGGTCGTAGGCGGCGCCGATCGCGACGTCGTCGCGGGTGAGGCCGCCGGACAGGATCGGGCTGTAGACCCAGAGCCGCAGATCGCCCTCGGAGCGCACGTAGTCCAGGAGTTCGGACGTCACGTGCACATGGGCCGAGGAGGGCAGCGGCACGTCGAAGCGCGGCTGGAGGTAGGAGTACCGGTACTGCAGGTGCGCGTAGCGCGGGCCGTCACCGGCGAGCGCGCGGGCCCGCTCGACCCGCCACACGGCGTGGTTGCTGGCACCGACCGCGCCCGCCCTGCCCGAGGTCACCAGCCCGGCCAGGGTCTGCACGGTCTCGGCGAGCGGCACCGAGCGGTCCTCGATGTGCGTCCAGTAGACGTCGACGTGGTCCGTGCCGAGGCGCCGCAGGCTGCCCTCGATGCCGGCCAGGACCGCCTTCGCGGACAGCCCCTCCGCCGCCTCCAGCCCGGCCCCGGGCACCGTGGGCCGGGCGCCCACCTTGGTGCTGATGACGACCCGGTCGCGCGCCCCGCGGCTGGCCAGCCAGCGGCCGATGACGGCTTCGCTCTCGTCCCCGGTGGCGCCGTCGAGCCAGAAGGCGTAGTTGTTCGCGGTGTCCAGGACCGTCCCGCCGCGCTCGACGTAGTGGTCCAGGAGCCGGAACGAGGTCTCCTCGTCGACGATCGTGCCGAAACCCAATGTGCCCAGGACGATCGTCCGCTGAGGAACCGTCATCGGTTCGCACCCCTCCCGTTGTGGTCCGGACCATTCAAGACCGGTTCGCGATCACCCGCAACGGTTTCCCGGGTCACTTGAGGAGGAACACCGACGCCGCGAGCGTCAGCGCCACGCTCCCCCCGAACGCCGACCCGGCCCACAACGCCGCCTCCGTCGCCCGCGCCCCCAGCCGGGTGCGGAGGATGAACGCGACCAGCCCGACGTCGGCGGAGAAGAGCACCGCCACCAGCAGCCCCACCGCCCGCCCACCCACGCCGGCCGGCGCCGCCACGGCTACCAGTCCGCGGCGCCGGCCTCGAAGAAGTCGCTCAGGCAGCCGGGTTCCCGCGCCGCCGCGCCCCCGGTCCCGGCCCCGGCCGTCAACCGGTCGGCGACGAGGCGCAGTTCGCCGGGCGTCCGGCCGGCCAGGGCGCGGAAGTCGCGGTTCATGTGGGCCTGGTCGTGGTAGCCGCTCATCGCCGCCACCTCGGTGAGGGAGAGGTGGGCCGCCCGGCCGGAGAGGGCGAGTGCGCGCTGGAAGCGGAGGATCCGGGACACCGTCTGCGGCGGCACGCCGACGTGGTCCCGGAAGACGCGCTGGAGCCGGCGCTCGCCGCGGCCGGTCGCGGCGGCGAGTTCGCGCGCGGTCAGCCCGCCGTGCGCCTCGCGCAGCCGCTGCCAGGCCTCGACGGCCAGCCCCGGGGCGGACGGGGCGGCGGCGAGCCGTGGTGCGAGGGCGTCGTCCACGACGGCCCAGCGGGCGTCCCAGTCCGGCGCCTGCGCCAGCCGTTCGGTGAGCCGCGCGGTCCAGCCCGGGCCCATCGCCTCGTCCGGGTGGGCGGCGGTGTTGGTGAGCAGGTGCAGCGGCAGGCCGAGGACCCGGGACGCCCCGACGGCCGTGAACTCGATCTCCACGGCGAGGCCCGACCCCCGGAACCCCGCCAGCACCGGTGCCGTCTGCAGGCCGGCGATCATCGCCTGCCGCGTCTCCGCGCGCCGCGTGCCGCCGAGACCCTGACGGATGTGCAGCGGTTCGCCCCAGCCCACCAGCAGGGTCACGGCGGCGCTGGGCAGCGTGACCCTCGGGTTCTGGACACCGACCGACCGGTACCCGCGGACCCTGACCACGTCACCGCGCATCCACGGCGGTGGCCGCCGTTCGACGTTCTCGCCCCGCTCGTCGGCCGTCCCGCCGCTCCTCGCCCCCATGTCCCCTCCTCGCCCTCGGCGCGCGGACTCCCCGCCGCGGCCCACCGGGTTCGCTTTCGTACAAGGAGCCGCCCGCCTCCCTGCCCCATGCTGAACGGGTGCCGCTCGGTGCCGGCCCCGCACGGGGGGCGGGGCCGGCATCGAGCGGGAACGCCGCCGAGCGGGAACGCCGGGGCGGCGGGAACGCCGGGGCGGCGGGCGTGGGCCCCGCGGCCCACCGTACGGCACCGCGCCGCGGGGCACCGCGATCGACGTCCGCGCCGTGGTCGTCGCGGTACTGCGCCGTCGTGCGCCCCTCGTCCCGGTCGCCCCCGGTTCGTCCCGCTGTGGGCCAGATCACGGCGACCCCCGCCGCCCCGCCCGCCTACGATTCGGGAACGATGCACCTGCCCCGCTCAAGGAGACGACACCCGTGACCACCAGCACGATCGCGCGCGAGAGCTACTACGAGCGGACGGGCGAGCACACGTTCAAGCCCACCGCGCACGCGGGCGGGGCGTGGAGCGCCGACGAGCAGCACTTCAGCCCGCTGGCCGGCCTGGTGGTGCACGCCGTCGACCGGTACCTCGACGGGCGCCCCGGCGGTCTGACGCTCGCGCGGATCAGCTACGACATCCTCGGGCGGATCGCGCTCGACGAGTGCGAGATCACCGTGCGCACCCTCCGCCCGGGCCGCACCATCGAACTCCTCGAAGCGACCGTGACCACGGGCGGCCGCGCCGTCGTGCGGGCCCGCGCGTGGCTGCTGGCGACCCTGGACACCTCGGCCGTCGCCGACAGTCCGCGCGAGCCGCTGCCCGCGCCCGAGGACCTCCCCGTCTGGACCATGGGCGACGCGTGGGACGGCGGCTACATCTCCTCCATCGAGGTCCGCCGGGTGCCGCCGGCCCGCCGGGGCCGCGCGACGGCCTGGCTGACCTCGGGCGTCGACCTGGTCGCGGGCGAGCCCAGCAGCCCGCTGGCCTCGTTCGTCGCCCTGGTGGACACCGCCAACGGCATCGCCCCGCAGCAGGACCCGGCCGCGTGGATGTTCCCCAACGTCGACCTGACGATCCACCTCCACCGCGCGCCGCGCGGGCCGTGGACCGGCCTGGACACCACCGTCACCTTCGGCCCGGCCGGCCAGGGCCTCACCAGCACCGTGCTGCACGACGTGGACGGCCCGGTCGGCCAGGCCGAGCAGATCCTCACCGTCCGTCCGCAGCCGCGTCCCCTGGGCTGAGCGGGCCGCCCGGGTCGAGCGCGCCGCCGGTCGCGTACGCCAGCGGCGGGGCGATCGCCTGCGCGTCGGCGCCCTCGCCGACCCAGAGGCCGATGAACAGCGCGGCGGTCGCCTCCAGCAGGCCCGCCCGGTCCAGCCCGCCGGCGGCCAGCGGCCGGCAGCCGGTGTCCCGCACCAGCCCGGACACCAGGGCGAGGGCGTGCGCGCCGTCCCCGCACAGCGGCACCGCCAGCGGCCGGCCGTCGAACACCGGTGGCCGCAGCCGCCACACGTCCTCGTGGCAGAGGTTGAAGGCCTTCACCACCTCGGCGCCGGGGGCGGCCTCGGCGAGCCGGCGCGCCGCCGAGGGACCGCCCTCGGTCAGCAGTTGGAAGCCGGGGCCGACGGGGTTGGAGCAGTCGACCAGCACTGTGCCGTCCAGCTCCGCGCGCAGGTCCCGCACCACCTCCGCACCGGCCCCGAAGGGCAGCGCGGCCAGCACCACCTCACCGGCCGCGGCCGCCGCCCGCAGCCCGGCGGCCTGCGCCCCGCCCCCGATCCGCCGCGCGAGCCGCTGCGCCCGGTCGGCGTCGCGCCCACCGACCGTCACCTCGTGCCCGGCCCGCACCCAGTGGGTGGCGAGCGCGTCCGCCATGTTGCCCGTGCCCAGCACACCGATCCTCATCGGGCTGCTCTCCGTTCGTCGTTCGGGACCGTCCCCTGCGACGTTAGGGAACCCGTCGGGCACCATTCGGTACGTGACCACCAACGCCTTCCTCGCCGACTGCCGTGCCCGGCTCGCCTTCGACCTGCTCGCCAACACCTGGAACGCGGTGGTCCTCCGGGCCCTGCGCGACGGCCCGCTGCGCCCGGTGGAACTGCGCGGGCGGATCGGCGGCATCAGCTCCAAGGTGCTCACCGAGACCCTGCGCCGTCTGCAGTTCAACGGCCTGGTCGAGCGCCGCGCGGTGCCCGGTGCCCCGCCCCGCGTCGAGTACCGGCTGACCGCGCTCGGCCGCTCCTTCCTCGCCCCCATCGAGGTGGTGGGCGCCTGGGCGTTCGAACACGGTGACGAGGTGATGGCCGCCCAGGAGCTCGCGGAGGCCCGCGCGCTGAGCGGGGAGGGACCGGCGGAAGGACCGGGCGCCTGACCTCTCCGCTCCGGCCGGGGCGGCCTCGCCGGGTCCGGCTCGACGGCGACCACGCCGGAGCCCGGGGCCACCGGTGCGGCGGTCGGTTTGCCGGTCCCGGCGCCGAGGTCGAGCACCCGGGGACCGGGGGCCGCTTCGAGCGCCCGTCGCACGGCGGCCTGCGCGTCGTCGGGCCGGTGCTCGGCGCAGGCGACGGCGGCGACGGCGACGGCGGCGCCGAAGGACGAGGCGTGTCGTGACGGTTCGTCATGATCCATGCCGGCCGGACCGGCCGGCCCGCTAGGTCACCGGACCGGCCAGGGTGTCGACGGGCCAGAACGGTGCGAGCGGTTCCTTGCGGGTGAGGGCCGCCAGGTCCTCCGGCGGCTCGGCGCCGTCGCGCACCGCCGTGATGTAGGCCCTGGCCTGCGGCAACCCCAGTCGCGGGGCCCGCCTGCGCAGCTCCCGCATCGCGGCCACGACCCCGGCGGAGCGCACCAGGGCGCGGACCTCGGCGGCCAGCGGATCGGGGCGCCGGACGCCCTTGGTCTGGAGCAGGTAGTGGTCCTCCCACCCCTCGGGCTGCCACCAGGCCTCGGCGACGTAGTGCAGGCTGCCGTCGTACCGGTCGACGAGCACATGGCTGTGGCCGCCGACGGGTCTGTCGTGCGTGCTGCGGGCGCGGTCGTCCGGGGAGGGGCCCCAGAACACCAGCCACCCGACCTCGTGCTCCTCGACGGCGTGGACGACCCGCTCCGGCCCGGGCCCGGGGCCGGGCCCCGCGGGCCGCTCGCCCGCCGCAGGCCGCTCGCTCTCCAGATAGGACTCGACGAGCCCGATCGCACGTTCCCTGTCGATCACCCTGCCATCGTCCACCCCGCGTCAACCGGGTTTCCGCAGCGCGGGCGCGGGCCGGCCCCGGAGGCGCCCGTCCCCCGGGGCCGGCCGTTCCACCGCCGGCTACCCCAGCCGGGCCAGGGCGTCGGCCACCCGGTCGATCGCCTGACAGACCACGTCCGGCCGGTAGGCCGTGAAGCACAGGCGGAAGAAGCCGGGCGCGGGGCTGTGCATGGTCTGGCCCGGCAGGAGGGTGACCTCGGTGGGCTCGCAGCGCAGGTACTCGAAGAGCCACTGCTCGTCGGGGTCCATGTCGTTGGGCGGCGTGAACTTCTGCGGATCGCAGGGCGCCTCGCCCGTGCGCTTGCCCAGGTAGGCCGTCAGGTCCAGCCAGAAGAACTGGGCCGGGTTGTCGCCCTCCGTGTGGACGAAGTCGATCCCCTTCTCGACCAGCTTCGCCCGCACCTGCTCGAAGCTCTCGCTCAGCATCTCCTGGTACTGCCGCATCGCGTAGGTGGTGTACAGCTCCGTGCCGCCGTTCACCGTGCCCTCCAGCACCTCGCCGAGGACGTAGTGCTTCAGCGAGTCGACCGGGGTGAACCACGACATCGAGTGGGTCTTCTCCTCGATGTCCGTCGCACCGGTCATCGCCCGGCGCACCGGCCCGTACTTCGACACCACGAAGCCGGTCCGGAAGCCCGAGAGCCCGAAGTCCTTGGCGAAGCCCCACACCACGTGGATCCGCTCCGGCGCCCGCGTGTACGCGTCCAGCGCGAACGCGCTCGTGAACGGCACCCGCACGCCGGCCACCTGCGAGTGGCAGTAGATCTCGTCGGAGATGATGTGCATGTCGGTCTCGTCGAGCACCCAGGCGTAGATCTCGTCGAGCAGCGGCAGACCGTAGTTGACGCCCAGCGGGTTGTGCGGATTGGTGAGCGCGAGCAGCCGGGGGAACTCGCCGAACAGCCGGTTGTACTTGAAGTACGCCTCCTTGATCACCTCCAGGGTCAGCCGGAACCGGTCCGGCCCCCGGGTCGGAAGCCCGACCGGCACGCACTTCAGCTTCGGGCGCTGCTCGAACGACCAGTTGAACCCCTGCCAGTACGGCGCCGGCAGCAGGACGGCGTCCCCCTCCTTCAACGGCGGCGGCCCGGCCTCCCCCTCCCTCGGCGGGGACTGCAGCGCGAACGCGAGGCACTCCAGCGCGGAGCCGACGCCGCCCGTGCCGAACACGTCGTCCGGTGAGACCGGCGCGTCGAAGGCCTTGGTCAGCAGGGCCGCGACCGGCTCGCGCAGTTCCAGGGCGCCGTACGGGGTGGCGTAGTGGATGTACTCCTCCGGCAGCAGGTCGATGTTGGCGAAGATCATCTTCTGCATCGAGCCCTCGTAGACGAGGACGTTCTCCGCGACGGACAGGTTGATCGCGGACTCCGGTTCCAGGCCGCGGTAGAGGGCGAGGGCCTGCTCGAAGTCGGGGATCCGGGCGAGGAGTTCGGCGGTCGGGGTCGGGCGGCCGGTCGAAGCGGTCATGACGGCGTGGCTCACTTCCGGGGTGATGTCGGTTCGTGTGCGGATGGCTCCAGCGCACCACGCCGCCCCGGCCCCCGCCAGCCGTTCGCGCCCATCCGGCGAGGGGCCGGCAGCTCACCCCTCCCGCCGCGCCCTCCCCCGCGCCCACGCGCCCCCGCCCACCAGCAGCGCCGCCCCGAGCGCGTACACCGGCAGCCACCGGGTGGTCGTCGCCGCCAGGCAGTCGTCCACCGCCACCCGGCTCTGCTGGTCCTGCGCGAACGCCAGCGCCACCGCGTCCTGCCCGGCGAGGTCGCCCAGGGCGGCCCGCGCGTGCAGGCTCTCGTAGCGGCCGGCCTGCACGCAGCCCTCCCGCGTGCCCGGCATCGGGAACAGCCAGTCCCACCGCTGCAGGGCCGGCGCCAGCGCGAGCGCCGCGCACAGGCCCACCACCAGGGAGTACGCCGCCAGGTTCCACCCGTAGCCGGCGGCCGTCCGCACCGGGACGCGCCCGAAGGCCAGGACGACCGCGAGGAGCGTCAGCCCCAGGTAGGTGGAGAACCACTCCCAGGAGCCCTCCGCGAGCGAGAACGCCAGGACCACGCCGAGCGCGGTGCCGAGGACCCCGGCGTCGGGACCGCCGCCCGCCGCTCCACCGCGACCACCCACACGCCCTCCCGACCGCCTGCCCGCTCCGGAGCCACCAGCCTCCCGCCCGCGCCCTCCCCGGCCCGCCGACACCGCCCCGGCGGCCGCAGGACCCACCCGCCCGGCCCAACCCGGCCGGGCGCGCGGCGTCGCGGCCCGGCCGGGGAGGGCTCCGGTGGAGCGGTGTCAGAAGCAGGTGGGCGGCGACTCCGTCCAGCCCGAGGTGTAGCTGCCGTTCGTGTACCACATCCGGGTGTAGAAGCAGTACCCCGGAGCCCCGCCCACGTAGATGTCCCCGACGTAGGCGTTGTACTTCCGGTCGACCAGCCCGGCGTTGAGCACCGCGCTGAAGCTGGTGGGCTCGCCCGCCTGCGACGCCGGCCGCCAGCCGACCTGGAGGTAGACCCGGATGTCGGTCTGCGGACTGTTCACGTAGCCGTAGCCGTCCGCCCCGTTGAAGGAGATGTTGCACGGGCGCAGCTGGACCCCGCTCGGGTAGGCGCCGGGCGCGGTCCAGTCCCGGCAGCCGCCGCTGCCGGCGGCTTCGGCGGTACCGGAGACGGTCAGCGGCAGCAGCGCGCCGGCCGCGACGGCGACGGCGACTCCCGCGGTGACCCTGCGGCTGGTCTTCCTCATGGTTTCCCTCCCTGGACCGGGCCGGCGCGTGCCGCCGCCGGCCGCTCGTCGACGGCCGGGCCCCGTGGTCCGGAGCCCGGCCGGGGCGATGCTGCCACCGCGTCCGGCCCGCTCCCAGGGGCGACGGCCCGGCTCGGACGGGCCCGGACGGGCCCGGACGGCTCCGGACACGCCCGTGGACGGGCAGGGGGCGATCGCGCCGGCCCGCGCGGGCCGTCAGCCGGCCTGCTCCGGCCCCGCCGCCAGCGGCTTCACCCAGCGGGTCCACTGGGGCTGCGGCCCGTACCCGGCGGCCCGCCACGTCCGGTGGCCGAGCGCGTTGCCGTCCAGCACCATCGCGTCCGCCCGCCGCCCGCCGAGCGCGGCGAACCGTTCCTCCGCGGCCGCCAGCAGCGCGGCGCCGATGCCGCGCCGGCGGTGCCCCGGGTCGACGGCGAGCCGGTAGAGGTGGCAGCGCCAGCCGTCCCAGCCCGCGATGACGGTGCCGAGCAGCACGGCCGGGTCGTCCGCCCGGACGGCCACCAGCAGGCATCCCGGGTCGCGGGCGAGCAGCGCCGCCACGCCGTCGGCGTCGTCGGTGATGCTGGTGCCCTTGGCGGCGCGGGCCCAGAGGGCGAGCACGGCGGGGATCTCGGCGGGGCCCGCGGTGCGCAGGGTGACATCGATCATGGGTGGCTGTCTACCAGCGCCCCGCGGCGCCGCGCGCGGAATTCCGGCCGCCGGACGCTCAGGCGCCCGCCAGCTCCCACACCGTGGTGGTCTTCAGCGCCGCGTCCTCCAGATCCGCGACCACCGGCACGTCGTACGCCGCCAGCGCGGTGAACCGCTCGCGCGGCAGGTACGCGCGGCCCGGGTCACCGACGATCACCACCGCGCCCCGCGCCCGGGCGCGCTGCAGGAACGGCAGGAACCGGGCCGCCATCGCCCGCTCGTAGAAGACGTCCCCGGCGAGCACCACCTCGGCCGGCGCACCGTCGCCGTCCAGCAGGTCCTCGACGGCGGCGGCCACCTCCACCCCGTTGGCGGCCGCGTTGACCTCGATGGCGGCGACGGCGTACGCGTCGATCTCGGCGGCCCGCACCGCACGGGCACCGCGCAGCGCCGCCGCGACGCCGACCAGCCCGGAACCCGCCGCGAGGTCCAGCACCGTCCGCCCGGCGACCAGCTCCGGGTGGTCCAGCACGTACCGCGCAACCCCGACGCCACCCGCCCAGGCGAACGCCCAGAACGGCGGCGGCAGCCCGCGCTCCCCGCGCGCGGACTCGGTGGTCTCCCACAGCGCGATGGCGTCCTCCGCCATGTGCAGGCGCACCTCCGGCACGAACGGCACCGGCCCGATCCGGGTCTGCGCCCGCACGAACTCCTGATCCGACAAGATGGCCGCCCCCGAACCCACCGGGCGTGTCTCGCTCAGCATGCGCAGCAGCATAAGCCCCGTGAGCAGCTGCTCCGCCCACCCCGCCGCACCCGGCCCCCGGGACCGGCCCCGCACCACGCACCTGCCCGGTCAACCGCCCTGCGGCCCGGGCCGGTTGGGAGTCCGGCTCTTCCACACGGACGCACGGCCACGAGCGGGCCGACGGCCCGGCGGAGGATCCCAATCACGATGTTTCTCATCATTTTTGACACATCATCGGTTCTCAAGTCCCGCGCACAAGCACCGCTGCGCCGGCCCCGGGACGCGCGGCGGCCCCGACCGACCCCTCGAACAGCGGACTGCAGCTGCACGTCGGCGCCTGAGGAGCGCCTCGCCGATCGGGCCCGGCCCGGGCGGTAGGTTCTCCCCGGGGCCGGTGTGCGGCCGGCCGGAGACGGGGTGTCGGGATGGCGGACGGGGTGCTCGCGGGCCGGGCGGCGGTCGTCACGGGCGGATCGCGCGGGATCGGGCGGGCCGTGGTGGAGCGGCTGGCGGCGGACGGTGCGGACGTGGTGTTCGGGTACGCGCACGACGACGCGGCGGCACAGGAGGTGGTGCGCGCGGTGACCGCGCGGGGCGCCGGGCGCGCGCACGCGGTGCGGGCCGACCTCGGCGCGCCGGACGGTGCGGAGTGGCTGATGGCCGCGGCCCAGGAGGAGCTGGGCGGCCTCGACGTCCTCGTCAACAACGCGGCGCGCGCCTTCACCCCCGCGCCGCTCGCCGAGACCGACCCGGCGGACTTCGACGCCATGCTCGCCGTCAACACCCGTGCGGTGTTCCTGACGTTGCGCTACGCGGCCCGGCACATGCGCGACGGCGGGCGGATCGTCAACGTCTCCACCCTCAACACCCGCCGCCCGGTCCCCGGCATCGCCCCGTACCTCGCCGGCAAGGGTGCGCTGGAGCAGCTGACGCAGGCCGCGGCGGTGGAGCTCGGGCCGCGCGGGATCACCTGCAACACCGTCTCCCCCGGGCCGGTGGAGACCGATCTGCTGCGCGCCACCAATCCCCCGCAGGCGCTGGAGGCGGTGGCCGGGCTGACGCCGCTGCGGCGGCTCGGGCAGCCGGCGGACGTCGCCGACGTGATCGCGTTCCTGGTCGGGCCGGACGGCCGGTGGGTGTCCGGGCAGAACCTCGGGGCGACCGGTGGCCTGCTCTGACGGCAGGGCGGAAAGGGCAGGGTCACGCACTGCCACCCGATCCGTACCATTTCGATACCGAAGCCTGGATGAGCTGGGAAGATGCTCGCCGGGCGGGGCGGGGCCCCGGTAGCATCCGGCTGAGGTCACCCGGACCGGCGCAGGCAACACAGCACCGCCGTGCCGTTCCCGCCGGGCGGCCGAATCCCGCGGGTCCGCCCGGGGGCGGCCGCCGGCGCGACCGGCCGGTGGCGTCGCCCGGTGGTGCCCGTGTACACGGCACGCGCGAAAGGGCAGTCGCGCGGAACGGCGAAGGGCAGCGTCTTGACGGACAGACTCACCGGTGGCGACTCCTCACTCCTGCGGCGGATCAACGCCGCGGTGACCCTCCGGGCGCTGCGCGAGGGCCATGCGGTGACCCTGACCAAGCTGGTCGGTGACACCGGGCTGTCGCGGCCGACGGTCGAGGGCGTGATCGAGGGGCTGGTGGAGACCGGCCTGGTCGCCGAGGTCGAGCAGCCGCAGCCGGGCAGTCAGCCCGGCGCCGGTCGGCGCGGACGGCCGGCCCGGTGGTTCCGGTTCCGTGCGGAGGCCGGGCACATCCTGGGCATCGAGATCGGGGTGCACGACATCCGGATCATCCTCGCCGACCTCGCCGGTGAGGTGGTGGGCAGCCACTTCCGGCCGGTCGACGAGACCCTGGACGCGGAGGAGCGGCTCACCGCGGTGCGATCGGTGGTCGCGGAGGTGCTGCGCAAGGCGGGCGTCTCCCGGGACAACCTGTGGGCGGTGGGCGTCGGCACGCCCGGCATCGTCGACCGGGACGGCACCGTGCAGTTGGGCACCGCGATGCCCGGGTGGACGGGGCTGGACCTCGGGGCGCGGCTGCGGCGCTCGTTCCGCTGCCCGGTGATGATCGAGAACGACGCCAACCTCGCCGCGATCGCCGAGCACTGGCAGGGCGCGGCGGTCGGCGCCGACGACGTCGTGTTCGTCATGGCGGGCCTGAGCCCGGGCGCCGGCTCGCTCATCAACGGCCGTCTCCACCGGGGCTTCGGCGGCGCGGCCGGCGAGATCGGCGCGCTGCACCTGCTGGGCCAGGAGGTGACGCCGGAACGGTTGCTCTCCACCACCGGCAAGCCGCTCAACCCGCTGGACGAGGCGGCGGTGGCGCGGGTGCTGAAGCTGGCCCGCGAGGGCGACGCGGTGGCGAAGGTCGCGACCGACCGCTTCCTGACCCGCCTGGTGCAGAGCGTCGCCGCCCTGGTGCTGGCCATCGACCCGCAGCTGGTGGTGATCGGCGGCTGGGCGGCCGGCCTGGACGGCGTCCTCGACCCCCTGCGCGAACGCCTCGCCCAGTTCACCCTGCGCGCCCCGGAGGTGGCGCTGGCCGCCCTGGGCTCGGAGGTCGTCGCGATGGGCGCCCTGCGGGTGGCCCTCGACCAGGTCGAGGAGCAGCTCTTCGCCGTCAACCCCCCGACGGCAGAGGCGGGTTCGGCCCGGGCCTGAGCAGCTCACGCCCGCCCCGCGGTCTCCGGTCCGGAGGCGGCGGGGCGGCGGCGTTCCCGCCCGGCGCTCCCCGTTCCGCCGCTCCCCCGTTCCGCCTCGCTCCCCGGCTCCCCCTCGCCCCCGGCTCACCGGCTCCCCGGCCGGAAAACGGCCCAGGCCCGGGCGCCTGGCGGGGCGCTCGGACCTGGGCCTGAGGGTTTTCGGGAATGGTTCAGGAGGCGGCGGCCGCGCCCACGGGGGCGGCGCCGACGGGGGTGACCTCGACGAGGCCGGTCTCGCCGAAGGTCAGCTTGCAGGTGTCCGCACGGTAGGTGGAGACGGCGAGCGCGACGAGTCGGCCGGCCGCGGCGTACTGCGTGGTCATCACCAGCACCGGCGAGCCGGGCGGACGCTCCAGCAGGGCGGCCTGCTCGGCCTCCGCGACGCCCAGCTCGACGGAGCGGGACTCGCCGTCGACCTCCAGGCGCTCCAGCTGGCGCAGCACCGAACGGGCACGGTCGCTCTCGGCCCGGAAGCCCGGCAGGTGCGGCAGCGCGGCGGCGGGCACGTGCAGCGACTCGGTCGCCACGGCCCGCCCCTGCACGAGGCGCACCCGGCGCACGGTGTGCACCGGCGCACCCTCGGCGACGCCGAGCGCCTCGGCCAGCCGCCGGGCGGCGGGGGCGGTGGTGCAGTCAACGGTGCGCCAGGCCTGGCTGCGGGCGGCTCCGGGCCAGCCCTCCTCCTGCCGGTTCACCGGGACGCCGACCCGGGGGGCGGCGATCAGGGTGCCGATGCCGCGCCGGCGGACCAGTCGGCCCTCCAGCTCCAGCTGGTCCAGCGCCTGCCGCAGGGTGGCCCGGGCGACGCCGAAGCGGGCGGCGAGCTCGCGCTCGTTCGGCAGGACCTGGCCGATGGTGAACTCCGTGTCGATGGCGCGGAGCAGCACCGTGCGCAGGTGCCAGTACTTCGGTTCCGGTACTGCCGTGAGCTGTCCTGTGGTTCCCACCGTGTCCTCCACCCTGGTGTCTTCCGCCCTGCTGAAAGAGGGCGGATCCCGGCCCGCTGTCCGCTGTTGCGGCAGGTGGGAGAGCGGGCTTTTTCCGTCCTTCTTTATTAAAGGTCCTTGCAGTAAGTGACCCTAGGGGTTCGATCGGGAGATGGTCAAGACCAATGGCGCGGCGCGGAGGGACTCCCGCACAGTTTCATGGTGCGTTCACGTCAGCTCCGCAACCGGACGCGTCGTGGCACTCCCCCGCACGGCGCAGTAGGTAGGCTGCCCGGGTGATCGTGGTGACGAGTGTGAACGTGAACGGAATCCGGGCGGCGGCCAAGAAGGGATTCATCGAGTGGCTGGCCGCCACCGAGGCGGACGTGGTCTGCCTCCAGGAGGTGCGCTCCGAGCCCGAGCAGCTCCCCGTGGAACTGCGCGACCTGGACGGCTGGCACGCGGTCTGGGCCCCGGCCGCCGCCAAGGGCCGGGCCGGCGTGGCGATCCTCTCCCGCACGGAGCCGACCCGCACGGTCATCGGCTTCGAGTCGGCGGAATTCGACAATTCGGGCAGGTACGTCGAAATCGACCTCCCCGGCCTGACCGTGGCCAGCCTCTACCTCCCCTCCGGCGAAGTCGGCACCGAACGCCAGGACGAGAAGGAACGCTTCATGGCGGAGTTCCTCGTCCACCTCCACAAACTCCGCACCCGCGCCGCCGCCGACGGCCGCGAGGTCGTGGTCTGCGGCGACTGGAACATCGCCCACCGCCCCGAGGACCTCAAGAACTGGAAGGCCAACCAGAAGTCCGCCGGCTTCCTCCCCGAAGAGCGCGCCTGGCTCTCCCGCGTCTACGACGAGGCCGGCTACACCGACGTCGTCCGCCACCTCCACCCCGACCGCACCGGCCCCTACTCCTGGTGGTCCTACCGCGGCCGCGCCTTCGACAACGACACCGGCTGGCGAATCGACCTGCATTGTACAACGCCTGGCATCGCCGCCAAGGCGGTCGAAGCCCACGTGGAACGCGCTTCCTCCCACGCCGAGCGATGGAGCGACCACGCCCCCGTGACCGTGACCTACAACCTGGAGCACTGACCTGACCGTGTCAGAAGGCTGGGCTGCACCTTGATCGGCAGCCCAGCCGGGACAATTCACACAGAGCGATCCACCCGACCATCGACACGCTCCGCACCCAGCCCGCAACACCGCTCCCCACAGCGCCGAGCCATACCCAGCTCGTGAACGTGAAGCGCTGCACCCCACCTCCACCCCGCTCCTGGCGGAACTTGCCACCAGCCGACAGCACGGTCGCCCGGCCAGGTCGACACGGGGGCAAGCCAGCTATCTCGGGCCTATCCGCACAGCTGTCGACCCCTCAGAAGATCGGCCGGACAGCACGGTCCACGCGTGAGCCCACAACGCGACGGGGCATTCGTGGCGCGGTACGAAGACGGCACCGGAAAATTCCTGTGCAGGACATGCACCGGCCGCCACCCACACGAACCCTCCGTCCTGGACCCTCATCCAGCCAGGAGGACTCGGCGACCCCTTGACCCCCAGCCCAAAGTGGTCCCAAGGCCGACCACCCCACTGCTGTCACTACCCGCGACCGGAATCTGTCGGCCATTCAGCAGGTGGCATCACGCGAGCTCGACGGCCGCCATTTCGGCGGCGTCGGCCAGCCCGCAGGGCGGGCGCCTGGAGGCGGATCAAGGTCGCCTACCCGCCGACTGCGGACTGCGGACTGTGATCTTCCGGGCGGTGTGTCGTCTTGAGCGTGTCATCTCCAGATGGTTCTGACGTGCCTCACGCACCGCCCCGCACGCTCTGCCGCCACTCCCGACACGGCGGCGAACCTTGGTCCCGGAACCACCCGGTCCAAGGAGAAGGGGAAGCTCATGGGACAGCGTGCGCAGCGGGGCAGGGTGTACCGGCGGTGCGGGCGCCAGGACGAGGGCGGGTAGCAGTTGGGTGCGTGGTGTGTGCGGCTGTTGGAGGAGGCGGAGCACAGGTCATGGACGTACTGCGTCGACCTGGCATCGGAGTACGGCCGACGGCATACCCGGCGGCGGGGAGGGTTCGCGACGAAGGCGGAGGCCGCATAGGAGCTGGGGCGGTGCTGGAGGGTGAGCTGAGCGGAGCGTACGAGGAGCGTCGTACCACCGTCGCGGACTACCCGCGGGAGTGGCTGGCGGCGCGGAATGATGGGCTCACCGCGAACACCTACGCCGGCTACAAGGCCCGCGGAGAGGGACCGGCCGGGGTGGGGTGGAGGCTGAGCGGAACGAACTCGTCCATACAGAATACGACTTCGGGTTCGCCTTCCGCAGGTACGACCTCGCCGTCGGCGATGGCCTAGAGGTACTCAACCCGGGCCTGCTTCGTGGCGTAGTCGGGTCATGGGAGGCCTTCCAGGTCTTCACACGCCGCCTCCCCGTGCACGTGCACGGGGAGGCGGACGTGTTTCCCACCGTTCCCTCCTCGGCGCGCCGGCGGCCGAGGGCGCGGCGGCCTTGGTCCGGCTCTGCCCGCCGCGGACGCCGCTGATCAACGGCGAGTGCTACGACGATGGCGGACTCGCCCCGACGGTTGCGGCCGCCCAGGAGGCGCGCCCGCGGAAGCGCCTCGTCAAGCTCGCCGACCGGCTGGTCGCCCGGTCCGCCTGAAGGTGACCCGTGATCCATCTGGTGCGGGTGCGACCTGTACCGGGCGGAACTCGGCGGTCTCCCGAGTCCGCCACGATCCCGGGAGCGGGAAGGAGGTCCAGCTCTCCATCCAAGGAACTCTCGCAGCTTCGGCCGGACAGGAGGGACAATTTATCCTTTGTTGACGAATCATGTACACCATGGCCAGCATGATCGCGATTTCCTCCGCGCCCGGCGTTCCCCGGATGACGTGCACCGTCGGGAGTGGAAGAGTGGAGCAGGGATGGCGCGACACGCTTGAGGCCGCCTATCGGGTCGGTGGTTACATTCAGTCACATGCGAGCAGGTGGCGCCTTTCTGAGGCGAATCGGGATGGAGCAGAATTGTTCCATCACGTATCATGATGGAGGAATGTGGGAGGGGGTGGGTATCGACCTGAAAGTGAAGTGGGTCCGATGAATCTCTCCTCAAGAAGTGACCTGGTGCGGGAAGTCTGCGATTTCTATGCCGAGGAGTTGGAGTTCCCATCCGAAGCGGTGGGGCCCGAGACCGAGCTGGAGGCGGAGCTGGGGGTCGATTCCCTGCACCAGATCACGCTGCTCGGTCAGATCCTCAAGAGGTACGGCGCCGAGGAGGCAGTCGATGACGTCGCGGACGGCCTGCGGGCGAACGAGTACCCGACGCCCTCCGCTGTGGTGGACCTGCTGCTCGAACTGGCCGCCGAGGCCGGCGGGAATCCTCAGGCCGGGAATCCTCAGGCGGTGTGAGGAAGGGGGCGAGGGAGGCCATGACGCGGCCGAGGGAGCGCCGCCCCGCAGGAAGCGGCCCGGGATGCGTCGCGGTGGTTGGGGCTGGACTGGTCGTACCGGGGGCCGCTAGTCCTGCGGAGCTGTGGGACCTGTTCCAGTCACCCCGCCCGCTGTTCACCGAGCCGGGCGACCGCTATCGCAACCGCTACTTCTGGGATCCCGATCCAGGGGCCGACGACTCGACGTACACACGGGTCAGCGGGTTCATCGACAATGCCGCTCCCGGATTCCGTCCGGCCCCGCCCATCGCGGCGGAGCTCGCCGCGGGCCGCTACGGTGCCAGTCAACTGTCGCTGCTCTGGCTGCGGCACAGCCTGGCCCAGGCGCTGACCGGGACGTCGCGGCGTCCGGAGGACCGGTACGGAATGTACCTGGGGATCGGCGAGGTCGGCTGCCAGGACGTCGAGGAGACCTTGCTGGTCGAGGCGGTTGTCGGCGGCATCGAGGACGGAATCGAGGGCTGCACGGCGGCCCGGAAGGGGAGCGGCGCGGCCAGGAGGAGCTGCCGCGCGGACAGGCTCCGGAGCTTGTTGCGCTCGCACTACCGACACGCCGCAGAGTGTCCGGGGAGGCTCCTGCCCGACCGGCTGGCCGAGGACGTCGCCGAGGGCCTGCTGCCTCGCCTGGACGAGTTCCTCGCCGTCGACGCCGCGTGCGCCTCCGGCCTTTACGCCGTAGACCTGGGCGTGAAGGGCATTCTCGACGGCGGCGTGTCCGTGGCCTGCTGCGGTGCGGTCGCCTCGGTCTCCCCCCAGCTCAATGTCGCCTTCGCGAAGCTGGGCGCGCTCAGTCCGGACGGGAGGGTGCGGGCGCTGGACCCGGCAGCCGCCGGAACGGTGCTCAGCGACGGTGCCTTCATGGTGGTGCTCAAGGAGTACGAGCGGGCCCGGTCCGACGGCGACTGCGTCCTCGGCGTTGTCGGGGGGTTCGGCGGGTCCTCGGACGGGGCTGGCCGTGCGGCTTACGCGCCCAGCACGGGCGGCCAGCGACTGTGCCTGCGGCGGGCCTGGTCGGCGGCGGGGGTCGAGCCCGCGCAGGTGCCGTGGGTGCTGGCCCACGGCACCGCGACCTTGGTCGGCGACGAGACGGAGACCGCCGTCCTACGGGACCTCGCTCCGGCGGGCGGGTTCCTGTGCTCGGCCAACAAGTCGTTGCTGGGACATTCGACGTACGCATCGGGCGGAGTCTCGCTGATCCTGGCACTGCTGGCGCTGGAGCACGCCTCGATTCCGGCCCAGCCCTGGTATTCCGGCCCCTCCGCGGCATCGGCCGACGAGCGGCTGCGCGTCCCGGTCATCGCCGTCCCCTACCCCGGAGACGGCGACGGGCCGCGGACCGCCGCGGTGTCGGCCATGGGGTTCGGCGGGATCAACGGGCATCTCGTCGTCCATGACCGGCCCTTGGCCCGAAAGGGCCCGGGCGACGCCGTTTGCCGGGCGGAACCCCTGGTCGTGGCGGGGTGGACGGCCGTGCTGCCCGGGTCACCGGACGACGAGGAGGTCGAGCGCGGTCTGGTACGCGGCCGGCTGCCGGCCGCCCCCGCTTTCCCCCGGCCGCACAGCATGCCCACATTCGCCGAGGCCCGGCTCCCCGCCTACGTGCTGCGCGCGACCGACCCGGGCCAGTGGCTGGAGCTGCGGACGGCGGCCCGGTTCAGCGAGAAGTACGGACCGCTGTGGGAACCGGTAGGTGAACGCACAGGGGTCTACTCCGCCCAGACCATGCCGTGCCAACTGCACCTGGATACGGCGGTGCGCTGCTACGCACGAGATCTGGATGCCCTGCTGGCGGGCGAGGACCAGGAGGTCCGCGAGGCCTTCCGGACCTGGCTGGCGAAGGTCCGGGCCCGCGCACCTGTGAGCAACTCGCACTCCTTGACGGGACTCCAGGGCAGCATCGGGGCCGCCCGCATCACCAACCGCTATCACCTGCAGGGGCCGGCGATGAACATCAGCGCGGCGCGCGGGGGCGGCGAACGGGCCTTGCTGGCAGCCGCCCGGGCGCTGAGCAGCGGTGAACTTGATCTCGCACTGGTGGTGGGCCTGAACGCCCATTCCGCCCCGGTCTTCGCGTCGCTGGCCGGAGTCCCCCCACGTCGGCTGGCGGAGGGGGCTTTCCTGGTGGCCCTCGCGCGCGAGCCGGTGGCCCGTGAGCAGGGGTGGCCGGTGTTGGGAGGGCTGACGGCGGATGTGGCCCCCGAAGCGGTTCCGGCGGCGGGTGGGCCGCCCCTCCTGCGTGACAGGCGCACCTATCTGGGCGGCGACGGCGTCCTGGCCGCCATCCGCGCCGTGTCCACCGGCGGCACGGGGTTGGTCGGCGATAGCGGCCGGCTGGGCGTTCCCGCGCTGCGCGTCACGACCGTTCCAGCGCGAACCCGAGGCCTCGCGGCATGCGCGGGGGGCCTGCGATGAAGACGGATCCGTCGGCGGTTTCCCGGGTCGGACCCAGGCGGTACGGACGCGGGCAGGTGGCCCCGGGCCAGGCCGACCACACTTTATGGGCCCTCTGTGAGGCGCCCTGCCGCGTGGCACTGGCCGCCGGACTGCTGTTGCAGTACCTGGTCGACGCGGCCTCGCCCATGGTTCCGGACTGGCCCGTGGCCGGGTTCTCCCGCGTGCGGCTTCGGACGCACGGAGACGCGGAACCGCCCGGGTCCCCGCTGCGGGCCGATGCGAGCATGAGCACGGGCGGACAGGGAGGCCGCGAACGGACCGTCCGAACCCGGCTCTTCACGGAGCGCGGGGAGAAGGCGGCGGTGGCGGACGTTCGCTTCGCGCGCGGCCTGGAAGGCGGCCGCACGGACACCTCCCGGGTCATCGAGGAATGGGAGGAACGGACCGGGGGCGGGGAAGGAGGCAGGACGGCCAGCGGGCCCCTGACCACCTTGACCGGGTTCACCACCCGCCCGAACGCGAGCGCGGCGCGGTGCCGGACCCAGGCCACCGCGCTGCCCGTTCTCGCCGGTCACCGGCTCCCGATCGCCGGGCTGGCGGCGCTGCTGCACTTCGCCGCGCTAACCTCGCCCCCGGTCCGGGAGGACGGCGGACACGCCGTCCGGCTCGCGCACCTCGACCTGTTCACCACCTGCAATGATCCCGAACTCGACGTGCTCTTCGGGGATTTGCGGCTCGTCCACTGCGCGGCGGGCCGGGCCCCGAAGGAGTCGCTGTTCGCCGTCGTGGCCCCGGACTCGCGTACCCTGCTCTCCGCACACGGCGTGCGGTGGGTGCGGTCGCCGCTCCCGGCCTCGCGAGGGCGGAGGGAGGAGTGCCCATGAACGCCCGGGCCGGGCGCCTCAAGCCCGGTGACACCTTCGTCGTCCGGCGGCACGTCTCGGCACACCTCGTCCGGATGTTCGGCGAACTCATCGGCGACCTGGGCGAACGCCACCTGCCTGCCGGCGATCGCGTGCCGATCGCCCACGGTTTCTACCTGGCCGCCTTCGTCTCGATGTTCGCCCCGGGTATGGACCTGGTCGGCCATCGTGCCGAGTTCACCTTCCACGGCGCCGCGCGTGTCGGCGACACCGTCACCGCCACGGTCACCGTCCGCTCGGTGCGACCGGCGGGGGCTTTCGGCGACTGGGCCGATGTGGGGCTGGAGTACCGCAACCAGAACGGCGAGTTGCTGGTCGAAGGCGCCATCGACCTGCTGAGCACGCCACGCGCACGACCGCGGGAGCGGGAGGCCCTGAATGATCAAAGCTGACGCATGGGTGCTGCGTCCGGGGCCGGCCGGCGCGCGACCAGGTCCGGGAGAGCTGGTCCGCGCGACGGTGCGGCTGCCCGAGCCGCGGGAGGACGAGGCGCTGGTGGAGGCCATCATGGGTTCGTGGGAAGCGAACATGACCCACGCCCTGCAACGGTCGCCCGTGGACATCTGCCGTCAGCGGCAGGACCCGTTCGCCATCCTCGGCAACATCGGGATCGTCCGGGTGCTGCGCCCCGCCGTGGCGGGCTTCTCGCCCAAGGAGGGGGACCTGTGCCTGTTCCTCGCGTTCGGCAGGCGTGACGAGAACGGGTACGCGGAGCTGATCCACGGCTACGACATGCCGGGTACCCACGGACTGCTCGCCACCCGGACGGTCGTCCCCGGAGACTGCCTGCTTCCCCTCCCGCCGGACAGCCGACACCCGCTCGCCAGCTGGGCCGGTTACGGCCGCTACTTCCCCGCCTGGGACAACTGGCGGGTCGCGAAGCGATGTTGGCGTGCGCAGCAGCGCGAAGCCGAGCCGTCCGAGCACCTCATCTTCGGCTGGGGCGGCGGGGTGGCCCTCGCCGAACTCGGCTTGGCCCGCCGCGAAGGCTTCCGGACGGCGATGACCGCCAGCTGCGACGACCGGCTGCGGGTCATCGCCGAGCACGGCATCACCCCCATCGACCGGCGCGACTACCCCGGCCTCGCCTGCCCGGCCGAGACCGGGCAGGAGGACGAGGCCGCCCGCGCACACCGCCGGGCGGAACGCGCCCTCCTGGCACGCCTCGACACGCTCAGCGACGGACGCGGCTGCGCCGTGGTCGTCGACAACCTGGGCGGACCCCTGTTCCCCACGACGCTGCGCGCGGCCGCGCGACTGGGCGTCATCACCACCTGTGGCTGGAAGGCCGGGATGCGCCTAGAGGTCGGGCGCGCCGCAGAGTGCCTGCGACGCCATGTCCATGTGCACACCCACGCCTGGCGGCACGGCGACTCGGCGACGATCCGGGACTTCCAGGAGTCCACCGGATGGCTCCCGGAGCCGTGGCTCACCGCGCACTACGAGTTCGACGACATCCCGCAGCTCGCACGGGATCACGCCAGCGGACGTGCTCCCAGCTACTTCCCCACCTACACGGTCAACCCGCTGTGACGGCACACTATCCGCGGCGCGAGCCCGGGAGGAGATGACGGAGCCATGAGCCCCGCTACTGGCCGGACCGCGCGTGACCCGGTCGCGGTCGTGGGCATGGGAATCGTCGTGCCCGGCGCCTGCACGCCCGACGGCTTCTGGCGCCTCCTGCTCCGGGGCACCAACGTCTTCACCGAACCGGGGAAGCTGTTCCCGATCGAACACTTCCACTCCGCTGCCCCCTCGGCACCCGACAAGGTCACCTCCCGCCTCGCCGGCTATGTGCACCATGACCTGCTGCCTGCCGGCGTCACCGACGCGGCCGCCGACGACCGCAGCGAAGCGGAGACCTGGCTGCGCTTCTGTCTGCGCGGGGCCCTGGCCGGCGTGCGGATGGACCCGGGTTCCCCCGTCCTGTGCTCGGCGGCCGTGCAACCCGCCGTCCTGCGCGAGTTCGAGTTCGCCATCGCCCGACGAGAACTGCTGAGGACGCTCTCCGAGCCCGGCGAGAGAGCCCCCCGGAGTGCGGATCCACCACTCCCGGCCCGGTGGTTTCCCACGGCACTGGTCCGCTCGGCGATGCGAGGACTCCTGCCGGACTCCACGGAGGTCCTCGTCGTGGACTCCGCGTGTTCGTCGGGACTCGTGGCGATCGACGCGGGGGTACGGGCGCTGTGGTGCAGAGAGTTCTCCACGGTGGTGTGCGCCGCCGCAATCAGCATGCCGATCACCGCGATGATCTGCTCGACCCGCAACGGAGGCCAGAGCGCGAGCGGTGAGATCCGCCCCTTCGACGAGGGCGCCGACGGCACCGTGTTCGCCGACGGCGCGGTCGCCCTCGTCCTCAAGCCGCTGCAGCGGGCCCGGCGGGACGGGGACCGCGTCCACGGCCTCGTCCTGGGCACGGGCATCGCCCACGACGGGCGCGGCAAGGCCATGAACGCGCCCAACGCCGAGGGACAGGCCCGGGCCATGACCCGGGCCCTGCGCTCCGCCGCGCTGCCGCCCACCGAGGTCGGGTGGTTCGTCGCGCACGGAACCGGCGCACCGCTCGGCGACGCCACCGAGGTCGCCTCCCTGCGCCGGGCCTACCCCGGCCCTCCTCGCCGCTTCCTGACGTCCACCAAGTCCGTCGTCGGACACGGTTCCCCGGCGGCGGGCCCGGCCTCCGTCGTCCACGCGCTGCTCGGCCTACGGCACCGCCTCATCCCCGCGCAGGGCCATCACAGCCGTCCGGCCGAGGCCTGCGCACTGGGCGGCGACCTGCGGGTGCCGACAGAGCACACCCCCTTCGGAGCGGACGGTATCCCCCCTGTCGTGGGCGTCAACGGCTTCGGCCTCGGCGGGACCAACGTCCACCTCCTGCTGGGCGCGGCGGAACGGGTGCCGGCGACGCGACCGTCCAGCCGTACCGTCACCCCACCGTGGTCCGCCGCACGGAACGAGCCGGAACCCCTGGCGGTCGTCGCCCTGGCGGCCGACGTCCCCGGTGGCCTGGATTCCCGGGCCTTCCCCGCCTGGCTCTCCGGTGCCCGCGACGCGCCGCCACCGTTCTTCGTGCCGACCTATCCGCCTCCGGCCAAGGGCGAGTTCCTCATCCCCGGCAGCCAGCTGCGCGCCCTCGACCAGAGCCACATCTCCGCCATGCGGCTCTTCCGCGAGCTCACCAGGGACCACCTGGATGTGATGGCGGGGTTGAGGGCGACGACCGGGGTGTTCACGGCGCACTGCGGGCCGACTGAGACGTACCTCGACACGGTCCTCCGCTGCCATCTCGACTCCGTGCGGCGTTCGCCCGAGGGCCGGACCGCCGATCCCTCCGGGCGCCGGGGCGAGGCCGCCGCCGCACGGCTGCGGGCCGAGGTCGACCTGGGCCCCTACGCGCTGGCCGGCATGTTGATCAGCACCTCGGCGGCGAGCGTGGCCAGGTACTTCGACCTCTCCGGTCCCGCCTTCGCCGTCGAAGGCCCGGACGCGGGTGCGCGGGCCGTGCGCGCGGCCGGGCTCCACCTCGACACCGGGACGGTCGACGTGGCGTTCGTCTCCGCGTTCAACAGCGCCGGAGCGGGTCGCGCGGAGCCGGTCCGCTCCTGGGGCACCCACGCGCCCACCGGGGAGCCCACGCCCGCCGACGGCGGCTTCGCGGTGCTGCTGACCCGTCCCGGTACCGCCCGCGCCCACGGCCTGCCCGTCATCGCCTCACTGGACCCCGGCCGACCCGCAGGAACGGCGCCGGCCCGAGACGACAACGGCATCCTCCGCAAGCGCACCTACGGGTGTGCGGACAGTCTGCTCCGGCTACTCCAGGGACACCCGCAGAACCGGACGGATACAGCACCGCGGGAGGAGGACTGACATGAACCCACTGCTCGGCGCGTGGGACCTCATGAGCTTCGAAGTCTTCCTGGAACACGGAGATTCCGTGTTCCCCTATGGGCGTGAACCGTTCGGGCTCGGGATCTACACCGCGTGCGGAATGGTCTCCGCACAGCTCGCCCCCGGGCCCCGGACGGCGACCCCACCCTCCCCCTTGCCCGGCATCCCGGCCTACTGCGCCTACGTCGCCCGGTACACCATCGACGCCGAGCGGAACTCCGTGGAACACCACGTCATCGCGAGCACCGTCGAGGAGTGGGTGGGGACCGTACTGCACCGGACCTACGAGCTCGACGGGGAGTTCGCGCTCTTCCGCCCCTCGACCTCCAACAACTCCACTCCCGGCCGGCCAGTTCTGATCTGGCGGCGCCGCACCGAAAGGATCGGCCATGAGTGACGCGGAAAACCTCCGGCTTGTGCACCGGTGGCAGCACCTGTACGACCGTGACGTGCACCAGTGCCTCGACGAATGCTACGCGGACGGCTTCGTCGTCATCGTGCCCGGACTCCTCACCATCACCGACCGCACCGTCTTCCACGCCATCGAACAGACCGTCCTGGACGCGGCACCCGACCGCGTCATGCACATCGACGAGACCGTCCCGGTGGGAGACCGGGTCATCGTCCGGGCCCGTGTCCGCTACACCGACCATGCTTCGTCGAAGCCCATGGAGGGATGCTTCTGCAGCATCCTGAGGATCCTGGAGGGAAAGATCACCGAAGACATCACCTACCTCGACCGGACGACCTTCTGCGGGATCCGGGAACTCCACGAAGCGGGACTCCTCGCGGAAGCGCCCGCCGCGAAACCGGCGCGGCAGCGGCCGTAGGCCTCACCTGGTGGAACCATGACGACGAATCAACGGCACACCGCCGTCGTCTGCGGACTCGGTGCTTCCCTGCCGCCGGTGTCCCTGTCCAACGAGGACGTGGTCCGCGAAGGACGGCTCGGCGTCACGGACGGATGGATCCGCGAACGCACCGGCATCGAGTACCGCCGTCGCGTCACGCCGGGCATCAGCACCGGCGACCTGGCGACGGCCGCAAGCCGCGCAGCGACGGCCTCCGCCGGCGGGCCGCCGGCCGACGCGGTGCTGCTGGCCACCACGACGCCGGACCGGCACTGCCCCGCCACCGCCCCCGAGATCGCCCAGAGGCTGGGGCTGGGTCTGGTGCCGGCCTTCGACCTGGCGGCCGTCTGCTCCGGGTTCGTCTACGCGGTGGCCGTCGCCGACGCCCTCATGGCGACCGGCCTCTGCCAGCGCCCCCTGGTCGTCGCCGCCGAGACCTACTCGACGATCACCGATCCGCAAGACCGGGACACGGCGGCGATCTTCGGGGACGGAGCCGGCGCCGTGCTGCTGCGCCGCGGCGATCCGACCGAGGCCGGCGCCCTGCGGGCCGTCGACCTGGGAAGCGACGGCGCCCGCGGCGACCTGATCGAGATCGCGGCAGGGGGCTCCCGCAGGCCGGCCTCCACCGCGCGGGAGGAACGGAGGCCGTGGTACCTCCGGATGGAAGGCCGCGTCGTCTTCCTCCACGCCGTCCGCCGGATGACCGAGTCCGCCCGCCGGGCGCTGGAGCGGGCGGACTGGCCGGTCGACTCCGTCGAGGCGTTCATCGGTCACCAGGCCAATCAGCGGATCCTCGACTCCGTGGCCGAGCAGATCGGCATCGCGCCCCAGCGGAACTTCGGAAACATCAGGGTCGTCGGCAACACCGCCGCCGCCTCGATTCCGCTCGCATTCGCGGCCACCGCGAGCCAGGCCGTGGTACGCCCCGGCGCCCGCACCGTGATGACCGCCTTCGGAGGCGGCCTCACCTGGGGTTCGCTGGCTCTGACCTGGCCCGCCGTGCAGCCGTGTGAACTCGGACCCGAGCTCCGCGAGGACACCCGGGCGCTGACGTCCGTACCGCGCTTCATCCGGTCCAAGTGAGCCTTCCGGCGAGGGCCGACGCGTAGGAGCCGACGTGGCCCAGCGGTGCGCCGGTCGCGGTGGGCGGGTAGCCGAAGGCTTCGACGAGGGCGTCGGTGTGGTCCGCGAGGGTGTCGCAGAGTTCGTTGAGGGCGTCTTCGGTCGAGCGGTGGTGCCCGGTCTCCAGCAGCCCCTCGCCGATCAGCCGGCCGGCGGCGCGTTGCTGGTGGCGCAGGGCGTGCACCGCCGTCAGGGTGTGCAGCAGGGACCGGGCCCGCGGATCGGCCACCGCCGCGGTCGTCGTGACGGCGGCCTCCAGGGCGCGCCGGTCGGCGTGTGCCCGCCCGGCCTCGCGGGCGGTCTCCAGGTGGGGGTTCCACCGGTCGAACGAGTCGCGGGACCGGGCCACCTCCCCGGCGACGGCGTCGGACAGTTCGGCCACCAGGCGGTACTCCAGGGACCGGGCGAGGAAGAGCCACCGTCGGGGATCCGTCGGCGACGCCACGTCAGGGGCGGTCGGCGGGTGTCGGATGTCCGGGGCCGCCACCAGCGCCCGAGCGGTGTCGAGCAGGGTGAGAAGGTTGTTCCCACCCGCGTCGTTGAAGACGTGGCCGAGCCCTTCGTAGGACTGGAAGCGGTTGACCGCCAGTTCTCCGGCCACCCCGCAGCGCAGGCGGCACTCGGCGGCGGTCTCCTCGGCCGCCCACGCGGCGACGGCCTTGGCCAGGGCGAGGGCCCGGTTGGCGGGGGCCCAGGGCGCCCAGGTCATGGGGGCCGTCGCGGCGGTGCCGGGCGACCGGCGGCCGCGTATCCGGTCGCTCCAGTCGCGGGCCGCGTCGTTGGCGAGGCACGTCGCCACATAGGACGTGGCCAGGGCGCCGAACAGCGCGCGCCGCTGGGTGCGGTAGTTCAGCAGGACGGACTCGGGGGCGATCCTGGCCATCGTGCGGCGCCGGACGGAGTGACCCAGGGCCAGGGCGGCCGAGGCCCGGCCGACCGCGGCGAGGGCGACCGAGGCCATCGCCCAGACGTTCTCGGGCCCGACCAGCGTACGCAACAGCCGCAGGTCCGGGTCACCGAGCGGGTCGTGGAAGGCGCCGTCCGGGTCGATCCGGGCGGTGTCCCGCAGCCACGCGATGTAGGGGAGGCGGACGTGGTCGAAGCCGGCCAGGGCGTAGTCGAACGGGACCAACGGGATCTCCGCCGGTGAGGACATCCGGACGCCGGGCCGCGGGCCGGCCCCGTCGCTGAGCATCAGGACGAAGGGGAAGACCCCGCGGTCCGCTCCGCCGACCACCAGCCGGGCGCACACCACCCCGAGTTTCGGGCGGTCGCTGATGCCCGCGTTGGTGAACTTCAGCGCGCCGTCGTCGGGGGTGTGCAGGACGAACTCGCGGGCCGCGGGGTCGAAGACCGCCTCCGTGCGGACCGCGAGCTGGCTGTTGCCCGCGCCGATCTCGGTGATCATGAAGGCTCCGGCGAGGCCACCGGATTCCAGCGCCCGGAGGTAGCCGACGGCGGTGGGGTCGTCGTGCGCGAACTCGGCCAGGGTGCCGATGCACAGCGCGTAGTGGATGACGGTGGCGATGCACAGGGAGGGGTCGACCACGGCGGTCCACTCCGCGAGCGCCAGCAGGGCGGCCGGGTCGGTGGAGTCGATACCGCTGGCGGGCAGGTGCCGCACCAGCCGGGCGAGCCGGTCGTACGTCGAGCGGTGGAGGTCGAGGGCGCGCAGGCCTTCGGCGGGTCGGAGGGCGTCCTGGGTGAGCAGAGAGGCGACCGCAGCGCGGGTGCCGGGAGCGACGGGGCCGGCGAGTACGTCGGTGATCGCCCGGACGGTGTCGCGGTGCTTCGCGGGTTCAGGCATCGGGCGGACTCCCTTCCCCCGGTGGGTTCGGGTCGCCAGCGAAGATCCGGCCGGGGTCGCCGGACAGCGGGGCGACGGTGCGTGCGTCGGGCGAGACCGCCCGCAGGCAGCGGCACAGGGTGTCTCCGACACCGACTTCCACGAAGAGCACGTCCGGTGAGGTCGGAAGCCTCCGCAGGGTCTCCAGGAGGTGCACGGGCTCGGTCACGCAGTCGGCGAGCGCCCGGTGCAGGTCGTCCGCGTCGGTGTACCGGCGGCGTCGTACCGGGGAGAGGACCGGGGTGCGCAGCGGGCGTTGGGGCAGCGGGCGCAGGGCGCGCAGGAAGCGGTCCGCGGACGGGCCGAGTGATGGGTGGTGCATGCCGTAGGGCATGGGTAGCTTCAGCAGGTCGGGGACGTCGTGCTGTCCGGTCTGTTCGAGCAGGGCGGTGATCGCGGTGTTCGGGCCGCTGACGATGCTCTGTCGGGGGGTGTTGAGGCAGGCGAGGACCAGGTCGTCGCGGCCGGTCCGGTCGAGCAGCCGGAGGGTGTCCTGCTCGCCGGCTTTGACCAGGACCATGGCTCCTGTGCCCTCGTGGGGGCGGAACGTGTGGTTGAACGCGCAGACCGCCCGGGCGCCGTCGGCGACATCGAAGGCCTCGGCACAGACGAGGGCGGCGATCTCGCCGAAGCTCTGCCCGACGACCAGTTTCGGTCTGATCCCGACGGCGGCGAGTGCCCGGTCCAGGGCGATGGCCGCGGCGTAGTGCGCCAACTGGGGGGTGTCCGGGGCGAGGGGAAGGGGTCGGTCGGGGCCGAGGAGTACGTTGCGTACCGGGTCGAAGTCCTGCTGAGCGGCGATCGCGTCGACGGTGTCGAGTACGCGGTCGATCGGTGCGCGGACCGCGGGCACGTCGCGGTGGAGTGCGGCCAGGGCGCCGGCCGGGTGGCTGCCCTGGCCCGGGACGAGGAAGACGACGCCGCCCGGGCCGGGCCGGGTGGTGCCGTGGCCGGCGCCGGTGTTCATCGGGTCCTCTCGGCGGTCCAGGTCAGGACGGTGCTGCCCCAGGTGGCGCCGGCTCCGAAGGCGACGATCAGCACGCGGTCGCCGGGTTGGAGGCGGCCGTCGTCGGCGGCGCGTGCCAGTCCGAGGGGTATGGAGGCGGCACCGATGTTGCCGGGCAGGTCGCCGACGACGACCACGCGTTCCGGGGGGATGCCCAGGTCCTCGGCCGCCTGGCGGAGCAGGACCGGGTTGGGCTGGTGGGTGACGAGCAGGTCGATCGCGTTCAGGTCGAGGCCATTGCGGGCGAGGGCGTCGGCGACGGCGGCGGGGAAGATCTCCAGGATGAAGTCGCGCACCACGCGGCCGTCCATACGCACCCGGTGCAGGCCGTCGGCGATGGTGCGCGCGCAGGCGGGAAGGCGGCTGCCGCCGGCCGGGATCAGCACGTCGTCGGCCATGGCGCCGTCGGAGCCGAGGGTGATGGCGGCGAAGCCTGTGTCGTCGGGTACGTGGCCGAGGACGGTGGCGGCCGCGCCGTCGCCGAAGAGCACGGCGGTGGTGCGGTCGGCGGGGGAAAGGAAGCGTGAGTAGACCTCGACGCCGACGACCGCCGCGTAGCGCCCGCCGCCTCCCACGCCGGTCCCGGTCTCGGCCCGCAGCCAGTCGTGGGCCACGCGGGCCCCGAACAGCCAGCCGGAACAGGCCGCGCCGATGTCGAACGCCACGGCGTTGGAGGCGCCCAGCAGGTGTTGCACCCGGCAGGCGCAGGACGGTCCCAGCTCGTCCGGGGTGGAGGTGGCCAGGACCAGGAGCCCGAGGTCGGTGGCGTGCAGGCCGATCGGGTCGAGGGCCCGTCGTACAGCCTGCGCGGCAAGGTCGGAGGCGGCCTGCTCGGGTGCGGCGACATGGCGTCGCAGCACGCCGGTGCGCTGCCGGATCCAGCCGCGGGGGACGCGCACGGCGGTCTCCACTTCCTCGTTCGTCCTGATCTGCGCCGGCAGGTAGGCGCCGGTGGCCAGGACGCCGACGCGGGGCGCGGTCATGGTCGGACCTCCTTGCGTACGGTGGACAGCAGGGCGGACAGCGTGCCGCGCGTGCCGCAGTCGATGAACGCCTCGGGGCTCTCCAGGAGCAGGGTGCGCAGCGCGTCCGCGAAGCGCACCGGGTGGGTCAGATAGCAGGTCGCGGTGGCACGGATCTCGTCCGCGGGGGGTGAGGAAGCGGGAGCGGTGGGCGCTGTAGACGCGGGTCCGGGGGATCGCGGCGGGAACCGTCCGGGTGGCTTGGAGACGTGCCGGCGCGCGTGGCGCAGGGCCGGCTGGTGGTAGGGCCAGGCGGTGGCCGGCTGGGCGGTGCGCCACCCGTGGGCACGGGCCGCCGCCGCGAGCGCCGCCAGTTCCTCCTCCGGACCGACCCAGGTGCTCTGTCCGGGGCCGTTGTCGGCGGCGAGGCGGATGCTCCGCAAGGCTGCGGCCCCGATCGTCTGTCGGACCCGCGCCTCGGGCGCCCCGACGGCGAGCATCGCCCCGGCGGCGGGCGGCCACCCGCGCAGGGCCCGGTTGACCGCGCACAGGATGTCGACGCCTCCGCCGAGCGTCAGGGCACCGGCGGCGACCAGAGCGGTGGCCTCGCCGAGGCTGTGGCCCAGCACGGTGTCCCCGGGAGCCGGGGCCGGCGGGGCCAGCCGACGGAAGCGGGCGAGCGCCGCGGTCATCGTCGCGATGTGCACCAGGTCGTAGTGGCCGGCGCGCAGCAGTTCGCGGGCGGTCGGCCCGTGCGGGTCCGTCAGCAGCCCGCTGACCGGTTCCACCCCGTGCCCGGCGCAGGCCCGGTCGGCCTGGAGGAGGGTGTCGGCCACCACGGCGCTGTCGGCGATAGCCGTGAGGGCGCCCGGAACGAACGACCCGTCGCCGGGGAAGAGGTAGACGCTCCCGCCGGAGTGCTCCGGCTGGAGCGGACCGACGGCGGGGGTCATGGGATCCGCACCACCTGGGCGGCGCAGCTCATCCCGGCGCCGAAGCCGACCAGCAGGGCCAGCCCGTTCGCGGGCAGCCGTCCGTCGGCGCGCAGTGCGTACACGGCGAGCGGCACCGACGCCCCCGAGGTGTTGCCGCTGACGCGGATGTCGTCGGCCACGGCCACGTGCGCGGGCATGTCCAGCAGCCGTACGAGGGTCTCGGTCAGCCGCTGGTTGGCCTGGTGTGGAACGAAGGCGTGCAGGTCGGCCCATTCCACGCCGGCCACGTCCATCGCCCGCCGCGCGGCGGCCGCGGCGTTGGCGATCGCCCAACGGGCTACCGCCGTCCCCTGCATCCGCAGGTACGGGCGGGATTTCCCCGAACTGTCGTTCAGGGTCGGCCGTGTTTCCAGGGCGTCCGCGCGGGTTCCGTCGGCGCACCACGCCACCGGTCCGATGCCGCACTCGTGCGCGGCCCTGACCAGGGCGGCTCCGGCTCCGTCGCCGAACAGGGGCGCGGTGCCGGGGTCGTCGGGATCGACGATGTCGAGCATCCGGTCCGCGCCGATGACGAGCACCGATCGTGCTGTACCGGCCGCGATCAGGCTGCGGGCAACCTCCAGGCCGTGGCAGAACCCGGCGCAGGCCGCCGCGAGGTCGAAAGCGGCGGCGCGGGCGCCGATCGTCGCGGCGACGCGGGCGGCGACGGCGGGGGTCTGCTGCGGGTTGGTGATGGTCGCGAGTATCACGCAGTCGAGGTCGGCGGCGTTGGTTCCGGCAACCAGCAGCGCGTCCTGGGCGGCCTCGGCGGCCATCCGTTCCAGGGGCTCGCAGTCTTCGGCCCGGTGGCGCCCCTGCACCCCGGTCCGGGAGGTGATCCACTGCTCGTCGACGTGGAGCCGGGCGGCGATCTCGGCGTTCCCCACGCGCGTGCGCGGGTGGTGGACGCCGATGCCGGCGATCTCACCGGGTGTCCCGGGCGGTGCCGTCAGCCGCGGCCCGCCGGGGTGGCCGCTGGTCATGGCTGCCTGGCCAGGGCGGCGTTGACGAAGGCCAGGGTCAGGCGGGGAGTGCGGAGGTCGTCGACGGCCGCGTCGGGGATCGGGACGGCGTAGCGTTCCTGCAGCCGGTCGGCGGTCTCGATCAGGGCGAGGGAGTCGACGCCCAGTTCCTCGAAGGGCAGGTCCGCGTTCTCGGGAGTCAGGGTGGTCCCCCATTCCGGGATGGCGCTGTCGATGATCTCTTGGAGAGCGGCGAGGGTGAGGTCGGCCATGGGAGGACTCCCTTCCGAGAGTGTGCGGTTCCGGCTGGCCGGAGGGGCCCGGTCCGGGAGATCGGCTCCTTTCTGCCTCTGCCGTTCGGTCAGGTGGCGGGGACGGGTTCGTAGCGGGCCTGGAAGAAGCGCAGGTGGCGCGGTTCGTAGGTGAAGCGCAGGCCGTGGGTGATGGACCGGCGTTCGCGGTGCAGGCCGATGACGGCCTCGGCCACGACGTCGAGGTGGGCCTGGGTGTAGACGCGGCGGGGGACGGCGAGGCGGACGAGTTCCAGGGCGGGGGCGCGGTTCTCGCCGGTCTCGGGGTCGCGGCCGGCGGAGACGATGCCGCGCTCCACGCCACGCACGCCCGCGTGGAGGTAGAGCTCGGCGAGCAGGGTCTGGGCGGGGAAGAGGCGTTGGGGGATGTGGTCGAGGATGGTGGCGGCGTCCAGGCAGACGCAGTGGCCGCCGATGGGGCGGACCACGGGGACGCCGGCGTCGATGAGGCGCTGGCCGAGGTAGGCGACCTGGGCGATGCGGGCGCGGATGCTCTCCTCCTGGACGGATTCGGCGATGCCCTGGGCAATGGCCTCCATGTCGCGGCCGGCCATGCCGCCGTAGGTGTGCATGCCCTCGTAGAGGACGACCAGGCCGCGTGCCTGCTCGGCCTGGTCGGGGTCGCGCAGGCCCAGCCAGCCGCCGATGTTGGCGAAGCTGTCCTTCTTCGCGGACATGGTGGCGCCGTCGGTCAGGTCGCACATCGCGTGCAGGATGTCGGCGATGCTGCGGTGGTTCCAGCCCGGCTCGCGCTGCTGGACGAAGTAGGCGTTCTCCACGGCGCGGGCCGCGTCCAGGATGACCATGATGCCGTGGTGGGCGGTGAGTTCGCGCACCCGGGTGAGGCAGTCCATGCTGACGGGCTGGCCGCCGGCCATGTTCACCGGCGCGCCGACGCACACGTAGGGGATGGTGTCGGCGCCGACCTCGCCGATCAGCTTCTCCAGCTTGGCCAGGTCGACGTCGCCCTTGAAGGGGCTCTCGTCGGCGGGGTCGTGGGCGGCGTCGACGATGACGTCGTGGAAGGTGCCGCCGTTGAGCTCCTGGTGGGCGCGGGTGGTGGTGAAGTACATGTTGCCGGGGACGTGGTGGCCTGGGCGGATGAGCATGCGGGAGAGCAGGTTCTCCGCGCCGCGGCCCTGGTGGACGGGGATGACGTGCTCGTAGCCGTAGTGGGCGCGCACCGCGTCGCGCATCCGGTAGAAGCTGGTGGCGCCGCAGTAGGACTCGTCGCCGCGCATCAGGGCGGACCACTGGAGGTCGGACATGGCGTTGGTGCCGGAGTCGGTGAACAGGTCGATGTAGACATCCTCGGCGCGCAGCAGGCACGGGTTGTAGCCGGCCGCGCGCAGGGCGGTCTCGCGTTCCTCGCGGGTGGTGGTGCGCAGCGGCTCGACCATCTTGATCCGCCAGGGCTCCGCCGGGTAGGCGGCCGTCATGGGTACCTCCTGCTGGTGTGTGCCGTCGGCCGGGCCCGTGGGCTACTTGACGGCCGTGATGAGGCCGTGCGGTGTCCAGGAGGCGGCCGTCGTGCGGGTGATGGCGGACGGGTCGAAGCCGGCCTCGCCCAGCCACTGTTCGTACTGGTACCAGGGGTAGATCATGCCGCCGCGGGCGGGCAGCGAGGCGAAGTAGACGCTGTCCAGGGCCGCCATGAGCGGGCCGTCGCCCCGGTCGTCGGAGAAGGAGTTGAAGATGACCACCCGGCCGCCGTCGGGCAGGGCCTTGTGCGCCTGCTGGAGCAGGGCGAGGTTCTCGTGGGGTTCCCAGATGACCAGCTGGTGGGCGAACAGCACGCAGTCCGCTGCGGGGAAGGAGTCCTGGAACATGTCGCCCTCGTGCACGGTGATCCGCTCGGCGAGCCCGCTGTCCGCGATCCGTCGGCGTGTGAGGGGCGCGGTGGCGGGGATCTCCAGGATGGTGATCCGCAGGTGGGGGTGGGCGTGGGCGAGCGCGATGGCGTTCACCGCGTCGCCGCCGCCGACGTCGAGCACCGTCCCGGCCGCCGCGAAGCCCTCGTGGGCCAGCAGGAGGGGGTTGGACAGTTCCGACCAGGCGCGCATGTACTGGTAGAAGACGCGTTCGAGCTCCGGGTTCTCGGCGAACCGGTGGTAGAGGTCGCGGCCGGTGCCGCGGATCCGGCGCAGCCCGACGTTGCTGTTCTGCCGCAGGGACGCGGTGAAGTCGGCCTGCGCCTCGTAGACGATGTGCGCCTCGAAGGCCACCACGCTGGCGAAGCGCGGCCACTGGCCGTCGCTGAAGAGTGCCTCGATGGCGGGGGCGTTGCGGTATCGGTCGTCCTCGCGAACGGTCAGGCCGAGCGCGGTCGTTCCGAGCAGCAGGATGTCGGTGGCGCGGTCGGCGAGCGCCAGCCCGCGGCCCACCTCCTGCCTGGTGCGGCCCGGCCGGTCGCGCAGCAGGTCGAACAGGCCCAGCTCGCAGCCTGCGTTGAGGTACTGGAAGGCGGCGTGCCCGAAGAGCACCGGCGTCAGGTCCTCCAGAGCCAGAACCGGGGTGGTGGTCATGGGTGGTTCCTTCGTGATCCTTCGTGGGACGGCGGGAACGCGGGGGTCAGGGCCGGACCCTGCGCGCGACGAGCGCGCCGGTGGTGGGCGCCCCGTCCAGGGACAGCACACGCTCCGTCACCAGGCCCTTGTCCCGCAGCCACGCGCTGTACTCGGCCACCGTGTAGTTGCGGCCCCAGGTCTCCACCAGCATGTTCAGGCTCATCAGCGCGGCCGGGACGGGGCCGCGCTTGTCGTCGTCGACGAACGACTCGCAGATGACCAGCAGGCCGTTCTCCGGCAGCGCCTCGGCGCAGGCGGCCAGGATGCGCCGGGCGTCCGTCTCGCCCCAGTCGTGCAGGATGTTCGAGAGCAGCACCGTGTCGTGGCCGCCGGGGAGCGGGGTGGTGAAGAAGTCCCCGCCGACGAGGTCGATCCGCTTTTCCAGGCCGGCCGCGGCGATCCGGGGGCGCGTGAGCTCGCAGACGAACGGCAGGTCGAAGACGGTGACCCGCAGCGTGGGGTGGTGCCGGCACAGCTCGACGGCGAACGCGCCCCCGCCGCCGCCCACGTCCAGGACCCGGCGCACGGCCGTGAAGTCCAGCTTCTCGGCGAGCCGGCGGGCGGTGAACGCGGACAGTGCGTGCATGCCCTCCCAGAAGTGCTCCAGCATCACCGGGTCGTCCGGCGCGAACAGCGACTCCTGGCGCACCGGGTCCCAGCTGACCGGGTGGTTGCCGCGCAGGGAGTCGGCCAGCTTGAGGTAGGCGGGGTACTCGTGCTGGTCCACGACCGTCACCCAGCCCCCGAAGTAGTACGGCTTGCCGCGCACCAGGAACTCCTCGGACATCTCCGAGTTGCGGTACGTTCCCGCGTCGTCGCGCCGCAGCAGTCCGAGTGCGGTGCAGGCGGTGAGCAGCAGCTCGGCGGGCCGTTCGTCGATGCCGTGCCGTGCGGCGAAGCGCGCCACGGTGGTCGTGGTGCCGGACAGTTCGGTGAACAGCCCCAGCTCGGTCGCCAGGGCGAGCGCCTTGAACGCGTGCACCCCGAACGTCAGGTTCAGCAGAGGGAGCGGAACGGCCTGGGTACTCATGGGGGTCCTCCGGAGAGCGTCGGACACCACCGCGCACACGGGCGGAGGTGTCCGCACCGGCCCTCCCAATGTACTGCGCGGGCGCCTGCGTCGCGCGACCGCGCGAACACGGGGCGCAGGCGTCCGGGGCGCGTGGGGTGGCGGCTGCGGAGTTTTGGCGAGGCAGTGACCATGACCAGAAACCACCCATCCAACCACCGGCTGCGGGCCCTGCTCGACGAAGCGGCGCTGAGCGGGGAGGGCCTGGCCCGGGCCGTGAACCGGGCCGGCGCGAAATGCGGCGTCGTCCTGCGCTACGACCGGACCTCGGTGAGCCACTGGCTCGCTGGCTCCCTCCCCATGGAACCGGTGCCCGCGCTGCTCTGCGAGGTGCTCTCCCGGCGCCTGGGCCGCCCGGTGGCCCCCGATAGCACGCCGGCCTCGCCCGGCCCGCCGCCTCGGGCCTGGTTGTTTCGCCCCGTCGGATCTATCCGGCGGGGCGAAGTGCTGCGAAGTGGCCGGTGCGGGTGCGGGCCCGGGGCGTGTCGGTGAGGTGGGCGTCGATGCGCGCGAGGTTGATCGCGGCGCCGGTGAGTTGGTGTTGGAGGCTGGTCTTTGCCAGGCCTCGGTAGCGGGATATGCGCAGGCCGCAACGGCCGACTACCTGAGAGATGGTGCCCTCCACTCCGGCGCGGATCTTTTAGCGGTCCTTCCAGGCATCGGCCTGCTGCTCGGTGCGGGCGGCGTGGACGGCCTCGTGTTCGGCGCGGTGCCGCAGGGTGATCTCACGGCGTTCGGCCTTCGGTGAGCTGACGCGGTCACGCAGGCTGGGGCAGGTTCGGCAATGGGCCGGGCTGAAGCGGACCCGGATCACCGGCAGGCCCTGCTGCGAGTGCCGATGGTGCCATTGGGTGCTGGTCACGCCGTGCGGGCAGGCCACCTGCTCGCGTTCCCAGTCGATGGTGAACGCGTCCTGCCCGAAGCCGGTGCCGGCCTGGGCGGTGGTGTCGGCCGCCATCGGCCCCCGCGCGTCGACACCGTGCTCGGTTCGGGCGGTCACGACCTGGGCGGCGGTGGGGTATCCGACATCGACCCAGTGCTCGCCGGGCAGGCGGTCGCGTTCGGCGAGGCTTCGGTGGATGGTCTCGCCCATCACGCTGTCGGTGACCGTAACGACGGTGGTGGCCACGTTCGCGACCAGGTTCGGACCGTCGGTGCCGCAGGTCTCGGTGAGGTGGACTTTGTATCCGTCCCACATGGTGTCGCGCTTCACGCTGCCGCGGGCCTCGATGTCATAGGGGGTGACCAGGCGCATCGCGCCCGGCGGCCGGTCTTTTGGGTCCCGCCGCACCACCCCGCCCCCGCTCAGGTGGAAGTGCTGCACCCAGATCCGCCGTAGGATCTCCACCTGCTCCAGCTCGCGCGGTCCGGCGGGTGCGTCGGGCGAGGCCACGGCCGCGAGCATCCGCACGCCGTCCGCCCCGATCCGCAGGCCGACCTCGGCCCGCTTGGTGCGGGCCTTGGGGAATCGGGAGTCCTCGGCCCGGGTGGCGTAGTCCTGAACCAGTACCGGTCGGCCACCTCCCGTAGCCAGTCGGGAGCGGCGAGCGCGAGTGCGTTCAGCGCCGAACACAGCGTCTCGGAGACCATCTCCAGCCAGTTCAGCTCGCGGGCCGCCGACAGCACATGCGTGGAATCGGTCCGGGCCTTCCCGCCCGTGGCCAGCAGGTTCTTCTCCCGGGCTGCGGCCAGGACGCCGTCCAGCACCCGCCGTCCGGCATCCGCCCCGGCCAGGCGGTCCCGGAACTCCGAGAGCACCGAGAAGTCGAAGCCCGGATCACCGGGTTCCAGCCCGAGCGCGTACTTGAAGTCGATCCTCGCCCGCACCGCCTCCGCGGCCTGCCGGTCGGTGAGCCCTTCCACGAACTGCAACACCAGCACCAGCGCGAGTCGGCCCGGTGACCCGGCAGGTTTCCCCCGAGCCGGGAACAGATCAGCGAACTGCGCGTCAGTGAAGAGCACCCCAGCTTGTCCCGGACCCGGATCGCCAGGCTCCCCTTCGGGAACGCAGCCCGAGCCACCGCACCGTCTCCACCGGGATCTCGTCCGGCTCCTTCGACCGCATCGACATAGACACCCTCCCCAAACGACAACGTCGGCTCCCAAGACCACAACCAGGTCTTGGGAACCGACGTCACGCACAGGCCCGAATTGGCCAACAGCATCCCACCACGGTCCCGGGCCCCTGGGCGTATGCCCGTCGGAGGGTCAGTTGGTCTGGTAGCGCGCGGCGGTGAAGTCGAAGCCGGGCGTCAGGTCGGGCTTGGTCACGGTGGCGGTGCCGGCCGTGACCAGGCGGTTGCTGGAGTCGAGGGCGACGCCTCGGGCGGACGCGCCGCCGGTGCCGAACGGCGTGGTGACGATGCCCGACGTGCCCCAGTTGGTGTCGAGGAGGCCGTTGGAGGTGTACCGGAGCACGGTCTGCACACCGGTGTTGGGGTCCAGCGGGAAGGGCGAGATCTCGCCGCTCTCGCCGGCCGCGTAGATCTTGCCCGCCGGGCCGATGGCCACGGAGCGGGCCTCGTCGCCGAGGAGGGTGATCTTGGTGGTGGTCTTGCCGAGGGTGCCGAACGAGGTGTTGAGGCTGCCGTCGGCGTTCAGTTCGGTCAGGCCGAAGGCGCCGGCCCCGATGATGTTGAACGGGTCGGGCGACTGCGCCAGTCCGGCGAGGACGATCTTGCCGTTGTTGCCTCCGTTGGTCAGGGCGAGGCTGAAGGCGAGGTCGGACAGCAGTCCGAAGGAGACGTTGGTCGA
>NZ_JBHYUU010000022.1:0-69248 GCF_042749955.1 Kitasatospora sp. NPDC059462
GGCGGCGGTGGTGGCGTTGCGCAGCCGGGCGATCCGTTCGATCGCGGGTGACGGCGGGATGGCGTCGGTGCCGTTGGCGGTGGCGGAGGTGGAGGAGTTGATCGGGCGCTGGGGTGGTGAGTTGGAGGTTGCGGCGGTCAACGGTCCGTCGTCGACGGTGGTGTCCGGGGCGGCTTCGGCGATCGCGGCGCTGGTGGCGTGGGGTGAGGAGCGGGAGGTGCGGGTGCGGCGGGTTCCGGTGGACTACGCCTCGCATTCCGCGCGGGTGGAGCCTTTGGAGGCCGAACTGCTCGCTCTGCTGGGCGGGATCGTGCCGAGGGAGTCGTCGGTGCCGTTCTACTCGACGGTGACCGGTGGCCGGGTGGACACCCGGACGCTGGACGCCGGGTACTGGTTCCGTAATCTGCGGGGCCGGGTGCGTTTCGAGGAGACCGTCCAGGCCCTGGCCGAGGAGGGTTTCACGACGTTCGTGGAGTCCAGTGCGCATCCGGTGCTGACGGTCGGTGTCCAGGAGACGCTGGCCGGCCGTCCGGACACGCTCGTCACCGGCACCCTGCGCCGCAATCGTGAGGACGACCGGCCGCTGCTGCAGGCGCTGGCCGCCGTCGAACTGCACGGCCACCGTCTGGACTGGCCCGTCACCGCGCCCGCGACCCCGCCCGGCCTGCCCACCTACCCCTTCCAGCACCGCCACTACTGGCTCGACGCCCCCACCGCCACCGGCGGCCCGGACGCCTCCGCCCACCCGCTGCTCGGCGCGACCGTCGAACGGGCCGACGACGGCGGACTGCTCCTCAGCGGCCGCCTCTCGCCGCGCAGCCACCCCTGGCTGGCCGAGCACACCGTCTCCGGCACCGCGCTGTTCCCCGGCACCGGATTCGCCGAACTGGCCCTGGCCACCGCCGCGTCCGCCGGATCGCCCGGCGTGGACGAACTCGTCCTGCTGGCACCGCTGACCCTCGGCGAGGCGGCGCTCGACCTCCAGGTCCTCGCCCCGGCCGCCGACGAGGACGGCCGGCGCACCTTCGACGTCTACTCGCGGCCCGAGCACGGCGGCGCCGGCGACTGGACCCACCACGCCACCGGCACCCTCGCCGCCGAAGCGGCCGAGCCCGCCGAACCCGCCACCCCCGCCGAGGAGTTCCCCGCCGACTGGCCCCCGGCGGGCGCCACCCTCCTCGACCTCGCCGACGCCGAACGCAGGTTCACCGCCGCCGAGGTCGGCTACGGCCCGACCTACCGGGGCCTGCGCGCCGCCTGGCAGCAGGGCGACACCCTCTACGCCGAGGTCGAACTCCCCGAGGCCGCCCACCCGGACGCCGCCCGCTACGGCATCCACCCCGCCCTGCTGGACGCCGCCCTCCAGGCGGAGGCCGCGGCGGGCGGCCCGGACCGCCCCGCGGTGCTGCGGCTGCCGTTCGCCTGGAACGGCCTCGGCCTGCACGCCGTCGGCGCCACCGTGCTGCGGGTGCGCCTGGACCGCCTGGACGAGGACACCCTCGGCGTCCTGGCCGTCGACCCCGAGGGCACCCCCGTGCTCACCGTCGCCACCCTGGTGCTGCGCCCGGTGGACGCCGGCCGGCTGACCGTCCCCGCCCCCCGGGGCTCGGCCCGGCCCACCCGCACCCCGGCCCGCCGGGCCGCCGGACGCACGGCGGGGGAGGACGGCGCCGCCGAGCGCCTCCGCCGGCTGTCCGCCGCCGAGCTGGAGCGGCACCTGCGCGAGCTGGTGCGGGCCGAGGTCGCCACCGTCCTCGGCTACGCCACCACCGCGGAGCTCGACCCCGACCGGGCCTTCCGGGACCTCGGTTTCGAGTCCCTCACCGCCGTCCAGCTCCGCGACCGGGTCGCCGCCGCCACCGGACTCAAGCTGCCGCCGACCCTGGTGTTCAACCACCCCAGCCCGCGGGCCCTCGCCGAGCACCTCGGCGAGCTGGTGCGGCAGAGCGGCGGCGCGCCCGCCGCCGCGCCCGCCCGCACCCGCGCCGCCGCCGACGAACCCCTCGCGATCATCGGGATGGCGTGCCGTTATCCGGGTGGGGTGGGGTCGCCGGAGGAGCTGTGGCGGCTGGTGGCCGAGGGGCGGGACGCGATCTCGGAGTTCCCGGCGGACCGGGGCTGGGACCTGGAGGCGCTGTACGACCCGGATCCGGAGCGCACCGGGACGGCCTACACCCGGCACGGCGGCTTCCTGGCCGGCGCCGCCGACTTCGACCCCGCGTTCTTCGGCATCAACCCGCGTGAGGCCGTCGCGATGGACCCGCAGCAGCGGCTGCTGCTGGAGGCGTCCTGGGAGGCGCTGGAGAGCGCCGGGCTGGACCCGGCCGCGCTGCGCGCCACCCCGGTCGGCGTCTTCACCGGCCTGATCTACACCGAGTACGGCGGCCGGGTGCGCGGCTCCGCCCCGGAGGCGGAGGGCTACCTCGGCACCGGCAGCGCGGGCAGCGTGGCCTCGGGGCGGATCGCCTACACCTACGGGTTCGAGGGCCCGGCGGTGACGGTGGACACCGCCTGCTCCTCCTCGCTGGTCGCCCTGCACCTCGCGGGCCAGGCCCTGCGCTCCGGTGAGTGCAGCCTCGCCCTGGTCGGCGGCGCCACCGTGATGTCCACCCCGGACACCCTGATCGAGTTCAGCCGCCAGCGCGGCCTGTCGCCGGACGGCCGCTGCCGGGCCTTCGCGTCCGGCGCCGACGGCACCGGCTTCGCCGAGGGCGTCGGACTGCTGCTGGTCGAACGGCTCTCGGACGCCCGCGCCAACGGCCACCCCGTCCTGGCGGTGGTGCGCGGCACGGCGGTCAACCAGGACGGTGCCTCGAACGGTCTGACGGCGCCGAACGGTCCTTCGCAGGAGCGGGTGATCCGGGCGGCGCTGGCGTCGGCGGGCCTGGGTGCGGCGGACGTGGACGTGGTGGAGGCGCACGGGACGGGGACGCGGCTGGGTGATCCGATCGAGGCGCAGGCGCTGCTGGCGACGTACGGTCAGGAGCGCCCGGACGGGCGGCCGTTGTGGCTGGGGTCGGTGAAGTCCAACATCGGGCATGCCCAGGCGGCGGCCGGGGTGGCGGGTGTGATCAAGATGGTGCAGGCGCTGCGGCACGGGGTGCTGCCGGCCACCCTGCACATCGACGAGCCGACCGGCGCCGTGGAGTGGGAGAGCGGCGCGGTGGAACTGCTGCGCGAGCCCGTCGCCTGGGCGCCGGGGGAGCGGCCGCGCCGGGCCGGCGTCTCCGCCTTCGGCATGAGCGGCACCAATGCGCACGTGATCCTGGAGGAGGCCCCGGCCACCGCGGCCGCCGACCCGGCCCCGGTCGCGGGCCCCGTGCTCCTGTCGGCGCGTTCCGAGGCGGCGCTGGGCGCGGCGGCGGAGCGGCTGGCGGACTGGCTGGAGGGCGCGGGCGCGCAGACCGGGCTGGCCGAGGTCGCCGCCTGGACGCTGACCCGGGGCGCCCGGCACGGGTACGGCGCCGCCGTCGTCTCGGACGAGCGCGCCGAGGTGGTGGCCGCGCTGCGGGCCCTGACCGATCATCCGGCGGTGGTGGCGGGGCGGTTGGCGTCGTCGCCGGGTGGGGTGGTGCTGGTGTTCCCGGGTCAGGGGTCGCAGTGGGTGGGGATGGGGGTGGCGTTGGCGGAGTCGTCGCCGGTGTTCGCGCAGTGGCTGGCGCGGGCGGGTGAGGCTCTGGAGCCTCATGTGGAGTGGAGGTTGGAGGAGGCGCTGCGGGATCCGGTGTTGTTGGAGCGGGTCGATGTGGTGCAGCCGGTGTTGTGGGCGGTGATGGTGTCGCTGGCGGGGTTGTGGCGGTCGTTGGGGTTGCCGGTGGGTGCGGTGGTGGGGCATTCGCAGGGTGAGATCGCGGCGGCGGCGGTGGCGGGGGCGTTGAGTCTGGAGGATGCGGCGGCGGTGGTGGCGTTGCGCAGCCGGGCGATCCGTTCGATCGCGGGTGACGGCGGGATGGCGTCGGTGCCGTTGGCGGTGGCGGAGGTGGAGGCGTTGATCGGGCGTTGGGGTGGTGAGTTGGAGGTTGCGGCGGTCAACGGTCCGTCGTCGACGGTGGTGTCCGGGGCGGCTTCGGCGATCGCGGCGCTGGTGGCGTGGGGTGAGGAGCGGGAGGTGCGGGTGCGGCGGGTTCCGGTGGACTACGCCTCGCATTCCGCGCGGGTGGAGCCTTTGGAGGCCGAGCTGCTCGCTCTGCTGGGCGGGATCGTGCCGAGGGAGTCGTCGGTGCCGTTCTACTCGACGGTGACCGGTGGCCGGGTGGACACCCGGACGCTGGACGCCGGGTACTGGTTCCGTAATCTGCGGGGCCGGGTGCGTTTCGAGGAGACCGTCCGTGTGCTGGCCGAGGAGGGTTTCACGACGTTCGTGGAGTCCAGTGCGCATCCGGTGCTGACGGTCGGTGTCCAGGAGACGCTGGCCGGGCGCCCGGACACGCTCGTCACCGGTACTTTGCGCCGCAACCGTGAGGACGACCGGCCGCTGTTGCAGGCGCTGGCCGCCGTCGAACTGCACGGCCACCGTCTGGACTGGCCCGTCACCGCGCCCGCGACCCCGCCCGGCCTGCCCACCTACCCCTTCCAGCACCGCCACTACTGGCTCGACCCGGCCCCGGACATCAGCGATCCCGGCCACCTCGGCCTGCACAGCGCCGACCATCCGCTGCTGGGCGCCACCACCGACCTCCCGGACGGCACCGCGCTCTACACCAGCAGCCTCTCCACCGGCACCCACCCCTGGCTGCTCGACCACGCCGTCACCGGCACCCCGCTGCTGCCCGCCACCGCGCTGGTCGAGCTCGCCCTGCACGCCGGCCACCGCGCCGCCGTCCCGGCCCTGGCCGAACTGACCCTGGAGGCCCCGCTGGTGCTCGGCGCCGGGGCCGTCCACCTGCAGACCACCGTGCAGCCCCCGGACGACGACGGCGCCCGCGCGCTGGCCGTCCACTCCCGCCCGGCCGCCGCCGGACCCCAGGAGCCCTGGACCCGGCACGCCACCGCCCTGCTGCTCCCGGAGCAGCCCGCGGCGCACCCGGAGGAGTGGACGTCCGGCGCCTGGCCGCCGCCCGGCGCCACGCCCGTCGATCCGGCCGCCCTCTACCCGGGCCTCGCCGACCGGGGCTACGACTACGGCCCGGCCTTCCAGGGCGTCCGCGCCCTGTGGCGCGCCGGCGACACCCTCTACGCCGAGGTCGAACTCCCGGAGGCCGCCCACCCGGACGCCGCCCGCTACGGCATCCACCCCGCCCTGCTCGACGCCACCCTCCACCCGCTGGCCGCCGACGACACCGGCACCGACGGCGACCGGGGGACGGCGCTCCCCTTCGCCTGGACCGGCGTCACGCTCGCCGCCACGGCCGCCACCGGCCTGCGCGTGCGGCTGACCCGGCACGGCACGGACTCGCTGGCGCTGAGCGCCGTCGACCCGGCCGGCGGGCCGGTGGTCTCCGCCGAGCGGATCGCCCTGCGCCCGCTCGCCCCCGGCGCCCTCGCCGCCGCCGGCCCGGCCGGACGCCCGGACGGCCTGTACCACCTGGACTGGACGCCCGTCGCCCCGCAGCCCGCGGAGCGCGCCGAGTGGTCCGACCTGCCCGAGTACCGTCTCGACACCGAACCGGCCGACCCCGCCACCCTGTTCACCGCCGACCCGCCCGCCACCGCGGTCCTGCCGCTCACCCTGCCCGAGCACCCGGACCTCGGGACCGCCACCGCCGCACTGCTCGGCTTCGTGCAGCGCTGGCTCGCCCAGGAGCACCTGGCCGGCACCCGGCTGGCCGTGCTGACCCGCGACGCCCAGAGCACCGACCCCGCCGACCGCCCGGTCGAGCCGGTCGCGGCCGCCCTGTGGGGCCTGCTGCGCAGCGCCCAGACCGAGCACCCCGGCCGGCTGCGCCTGCTGGACACCGACGGGCACCCCGGATCCCGGGACGCGCTGGCCGCGGCCCTCACCCTGGACGAGCCCCAACTCGCGCTGCGCCGGGGCGCGGTGCTCACCCCGGCGGTCGTGCCGCTGCCCGCCCGGCCCGAGCTCCTGGCCCCGGGCGACGGACCCTGGCGGCTCGCCCCCACCGGCGACACCCTGGACGGGCTGGCCCTGGTCCCCGCCCCGGACGCCGACCGCCCGCTCGGCCCCGGCGAGGTGCGGATCGCCGTGCGCGCCGCCGGGCTGAACTTCCGGGACGTGCTGATCACCCTCGGCGTCTACCCGGACCGCGCCCTGCTCGGCACCGAGGCGGCCGGCGTGGTCACCGCCGTCGGCCCGGAGGTCACCGGCCTGGCGCCCGGCGACCGGGTCACCGGCCTGGTCTCCGGCGGCATCGGCCCGGTCGCCGTCACCGACCACCGGCTGCTGGCCCGCATCCCGGCCGGCTGGACCTTCGCCCAGGCCGCCGCCGTCCCCGCCGCCTACCTGACCGCCCACTACGCCCTGGTCGACCTGGCCGGGCTCCGCGCCGGGGAGCGCCTGCTGGTGCACTCGGCGGCCGGCGGGGTCGGCATCGCCGCCGTCCAGCTCGCCACCCACCTCGGCGCCGAGGTGTACGGGACGGCCGGGCCCGGCAAGTGGGACACCCTCGCCGCGCTCGGCATCGACCCGGAGCGCACCGCCTCCTCCCGCACCCTCGACTTCGAGGGACGGTTCCTGGCCGCCACCGACGGCGCCGGGGTGGACGTCGTGCTGAACTCCTTCACCGGGGACTTCGTCGACGCCTCCCTGCGGCTGCTGCCGCGCGGCGGCCGCTTCGTCGAGATGGGCAAGGCCGACCTGCGCGACCCGCAGCGGATCGCCGAGCTGCACCCCGGCGTGCGCTACCGCTCCTTCGACCTGCTGGAGGCCGGCCCGCAGCGGATCGGCGAGCTGCTGGCCGAACTGCTGTCGCTGTTCGAGCGCGGGGCGCTGACCCTGCCGCCGGTCACCGTCTGGCCGGTCGCCCGCGCCGGGGAGGCGCTGCGCCACCTCGCCCAGGCCCGGCACACCGGCAAGGTGGTGGTGAGCGTCCCGGCGCCGCTCGACCCGGAGGGCACCGTCCTGGTCACCGGCGGCACCGGCACCCTGGGCGCGCTGACCGCCCGGCACCTGGTGGCCGAACACGGCGTCCGGCACCTGCTGCTGGCCGGGCGCCGGGGCCCGGAGGCCGCCGGCGCGGCCGAGCTGGCCGCCGAACTCGCCGCACTGGGCGCCGAGGTGACCCTCGCCGCGGTGGACGTCGCCGACCGGGCCGCGCTGGCCGCGCTGCTCGACGCCGTGCCCGCCGAGCATCCGCTGACCCTGGTGGTGCACACCGCGGGGGTGCTGGCCGACGGCGTCCTGGAGGCCCTCGACCCGGCCGCCCTGGAGACCGTGCTCGCCCCCAAGGCCCGGGCCGCCCGGCACCTGGACGAGCTGACCCGGGACGCCGACCTCTCCGGCCTGCTGCTGTTCTCCTCCGTCTCCGGCGTGCTCGGCGGCGGCGGACAGGCCAACTACGCCGCCGCCAACGCCTACCTGGACGCCCTCGCCCAGCGCCGCGCCGCCGAGGGCCTGCCCGCGACCTCGCTGGCCTGGGGCCTGTGGCAGCGGGCCAGCGGCCTCACCGGGCAGCTCACCGACGGCGACCGGGCCCGGCTGGCCCGCGGCGGCCTGGTGCCGCTGGCCGACCGGGAGGGCCTGGCCCTGCTGGACGCGGCCCGCGCCACCGGCCGGGCGGCCGTGGTCACCAGCCGCTTCGACCTGCGGGCGGGCCGGGCCGCCGGGAGCGTGCCCCCGCTGCTGCGCTCGCTGGCGGGTGCCCCCGTCCGGCGCAGCGCCGCCGGGTCCGCCGCCGCGCCCGCCGCCGGGTCCGCGGCCCCGCTGCAGGCGAGGCTGGCCGGCCTCGACCCGGCCGGGCGCGCGGAGGCCCTGCTCCAGCTGGTGCTGGCCCAGGCCGCCGCCGTCCTCGGCCACGGCACGGCCGCCACCGTCGCCCCCGACCAGGCCTTCAAGGAGATCGGCTTCGACTCGCTGACCGCCGTCGAACTGCGCAACCGCCTCGGTGCGGCCACCGGCCTGCGGCTGGCGCCGACCACGGTGTTCGACCATCCGACCCCGGCGGCGCTGGCCGGCCACCTGCACCGCGCCCTGGCCCCCGGCGACGAGGCCCCGCAGGACCCGCTGCTGGCCGAACTCGACCGGCTGGAGGCTCTGCTGCCCGCACTGGCCGCCGCGGAGAGCGTCCGCGGAAAGGTCGGACGGCGGCTGCGCGAGCTGCTCTGGCGGCTCGACGACGGCCCGGCCGAGGCCGGCGGCGAGCGCGCCGGGGACCTCGCCGAGGACCTCGCCGGGGCCAGCGACGACGAACTGTTCGCCGCGCTCGACGACGAACTCAACCACCCCGGAACGGAGCTCTGAGATGCCCGGGACGACCGGATCGACCGCCGCCCCCGGCGGCACCGAGGAGCGGCTGCGCGACTACCTGCGCCGCGCGACCGCCGACCTGCGCCAGGCCAGGCGCCGGATCGAGGCCCTGGAGGAGCGGGCCCACGAGCCGATCGCGATCGTCGGCATGGCCTGCCGGCTGCCCGGCGGCGTGCGCACCCCCGAGGACCTGTGGCAGCTGCTCGCCGAGGGCCGGGACGCGGTCGGCGACTTCCCCGCCGACCGCGGCTGGGACCTCGACGCGCTGTTCGACGAGGACCCGGCCACCCCCGGCACCTCCTACGCCCGCCAGGGCGGGTTCCTGGACGGCGCGGGGGAGTTCGACGCCGCCTTCTTCGGCCTGGGCCCGCGCGAGGCGCTGGCCATGGACCCGCAGCAGCGGCTGCTGCTGGAGACGGCGTGGCGCGCCTTCGAGTCCGCCGCGATCGACCCGGCCGGCCTGCGCGGCAGCCGCACCGGCGTGTACGTCGGCATGATCGGCCAGGACTACGCCCCGCGCCCGCACGAGGTGGCCGGCGAACTCGACGGCCACTTCATGACCGGCAACGCCGGCTCCGTGGCCTCCGGCCGGCTCGCCTACCACTTCGGCCTGCACGGGCCGGCCCTGACCGTCGACACCGCCTGCTCGTCCTCGCTGGTCGCGATGCACCTGGCCGCCCGTTCGCTGCGCTCGGGCGAGAGCGACCTGGCCCTGGCCGGCGGCGCCTGCGTGCTCGCCCACCCGAGGGTGTTCCTGGAGTTCAGCCGCCAGCGCGGACTGGCCCCGGACGGCCGGTGCAAGGCCTTCGCGGCGGGCGCCGACGGCACCGGGCTCGCCGAGGGCGTCGGCCTGCTGCTGCTGGAGCGCCTCTCCGACGCCCGCGCCCACGGCCACCGGGTGCTCGCCGTGCTGCGCGGCTCGGCCGTCAACCAGGACGGGCCCAGCAACGGGCTCACCGCCCCCAGCGGACCGGCGCAGGAAGCGGTCATCCGGGAGGCCCTGGCCGACGCCCGGCTCACCCCCGGCCAGATCGACGCGGTCGAGGCGCACGGCACCGGCACCACCCTCGGCGACCCGATCGAGGCGAGCGCCCTGCTCGCCGTGTACGGCCGGGCCGAGCGCGAACGCCCGCTGCGGCTCGGCTCGTTGAAGTCCAACATCGGTCACACCCAGGCCGCCGCCGGGGTGGCCGGGGTGATCAAGCTGATCCTCTCGCTGCGGCACGACACCCTGCCGGCCAGCCTCCACCTGGACGCGCCCACCCCGCACGTCGACTGGTCCCGGGGAGCGGTCGAGCTGCTCACCGGGGCGGCGCCCTGGCCGCGCGGGGAGCACCCGCGCCGGGCCGCCGTCTCCTCCTTCGGGATCAGCGGCACCAACGCCCACCTCGTCCTGGAGGAGGCCCCGCAGGCCCCGCAGCCCCCGCAGGCGCCGCCCGCCGACCCCGGCGCCGCTCCCGCCGGGCGGCCCTGGCTGCTCACCGCCCGCACCCCCGCGGCGCTCGGCGAACACGCGCTGGCGCTCGCCGCGCACGCCGAGGCCGGCGCGGCCGGGAACCCGCAGGAGACCGCCCACTGGCTCCGGCACGGCCGGGCCCGGTTCCCGCACCGGGCCGCCGTGCTCACCGACCGCCCCGAGGAGATCGCCCCCGCCCTGCGCGCCCTGGCCGCCGGGCGCGCGCACCCCGCCCTGGTGCGCGGAACCGCCGCCGCCCCCGCCAGGGCCGCCTGGACCTTCTCCGGCCAGGGCGCCCAGTCCGCCGGGATGGGCCGCGAACTCCACGCCGAGCACCAGGAGTTCGCCAAGGCGCTGGACGAGGTCTGCGACGCCCTCGACCCCCATCTCGAACGCCCGCTGCGGGACGTCATGTTCGCCGAGCCGGGCACCCCCGAGGCCGCCCTGCTGGACCGCACCCGCTACACCCAGCCGGCCCTGTTCGCCCACCAGACCGCCCTGGCCCGGCTGCTCGGCACCCGGCTGCCGCCCCCGGTCGCGGTGCTGGGCCACTCGCTCGGCGAACTGTCCGCGGCCCACCTGGCCGGGGTGTTCGACCTGGAGTCGGCGGCCGCCCTGGTCGCCGCCCGGGCCCGGCTGATGGACGAACTGCCCGCCGGCGCCGGCGCCATGCTCTCCGTCCAGGCCTCCGAGGAACGGCTCGCCGAACTGCTCGCGCCGTACGCCGGCGCGCTGGACCTGGCCGCCGTCAACGGGCCCGCCTCGACCGTGGTCTCCGGCGACACCGCCGCGGTCGACCGGCTCGACCGGGAGCTGACCGCGCTCGGGCTGCGCACCCGCCGGCTGCGGGTCTCGCACGCCTTCCACTCCGCCCAGCTGGACCCGGTGCTCGAACGCTTCCACGCCGAGGCGCGGCGGATCGGCTACCGCGCCCCGGACCTGCCGGTGATCAGCAACCTCACCGGCGAGGCCGCCGACCCGCAGCGGATCGCCGGGCCCGACTACTGGACCGAGCAGATCCGCGCCACCGTCCGCTTCGACCGGGGCGTGCGCACCCTGCGCGACCGCTACGGCGTCACCGCCTACCTGGAGCTCGGTCTGCACGGCACGCTCAGCGCGCTGACGGCCGCGATCCACCCCGAGGCCGCCCACCTGGCCGCGCAGCTGCGCGAACGGCCCCAGCCGAGGGCGCTCGCGGCCGCGCTGGCCGGGGCCGAGGTGCACGGGCTCCCGGTCTCCGGCCCGGCCGGCCCGGCGCCCGCCGCCGACCCCGACACCGTGCCCGGCCACCCCTTCGCCCGCACCGCCTACTGGCTGGCCACCCCCGGCCCGTCCGGCGCCGCCCCGGCCGGGGCGCCCGTCGAGGGCGCGGACGGCCCGCCCGCCGACGGGCCCGCCGCCGACGACCCGGACGCCCTGCTGCGCCGCTGGGCGGCGGCCGGCCCCCCGGACCGCACCGCCCTGCTGCTGGCCGTGGTCCGGGAGCACGCCGCGGCCGCCCTCGGCCACCCCGACCCGGCGCAGATCGGCGAACGGGAACGCTTCCAGGACCTCGGCTTCTCCTCCTTCAGCGTCCTGGACCTGCGCAACCGGCTCGGCGCCGCCACCGGGCTCACCCTGCCCCCGGTGGTCGCCTTCGACCACCCCACTCCGGCCGAACTGGCCGGCCACCTCGACCACCTGCTGGCCGAGTCCGCCCTGCCCGCCTCCTGACCACACAACCCGCCGAACCCCCAGAGGAGCGAAACCCGGTCATGCGCGTCGGAATCACCTACCTCAGCATCTCCCCGTCGGTGGACCGGGAGTCCGCCCGCCGGAAGTACCTGGACTTCGCCCGGCAGGTCGAATGGGCCAATGACCGGGGCTTCTCCGGCATCTGGGTCACCGAACACCACTTCTCCGGCTACAGCCTCAGCTCCTCGCCGCTGCTGCTGCTCGGCCGGGCCGCCGGGCTCGCCCCCGACCTGCGGATCGGCACCGGGATCCTGGTGCTGCCGCTGTGGGACCCGGTCCGGCTGGTCGCCGACGTCAACACCCTCGACCAGCTGTCCGGCGGACGGCTGGACCTGGGCATCGGCCGCGGCTACCAGCCGCACGAGTTCCTCGGCTTCGGCCGCGACCTCGACCACAGCCGGGCCGCCTTCGAGGAGTCCACCGATCTGCTGCTGCGGCTGCTCACCGAGAACGAGGTCACCCACAAGGGGGAGTTCCACCGGATCGATGCCCCGGTGACCGTCCTGCCGCCCTCCCACCAGACCCCGCATCCGCCGATCTGGGCCGCCGCGGTGTCACCGGAGTCCACCCGCTTCGCCGTCCGGCGCGGCTTCCACCTGCTCGGCCTGGCCCTGTCGACCCCGGACGAACTGGCCGCCCAGTGGCGGACGGTGAACACCCTGGCGGCCGAGGAGGGCGTCGCGGCCGAGGGCCTGGAGTACGCGGTCAACCGGTTCGTGCACATCGGCACCGACCCGGCCGGGCGCCGGGCCGCCGCCCGTGAGGTCGCCCGGCAGATCCGGACCTCCCAGGCGCTGGCCGAGGGCGCCTACCCGACCGGCGGCGTCCCGCCGCTGCCCGTCGCCGTCGACCCGGCCGACGAGGAGTTCGCCTCCGAGCGGCTGCTGGCCGGCTCGCCCGAGCAGATCGTCGACCAGCTGCGCGAGCTCGCCGCTGTCGGCGTCACTCAGGTCAACGCCGCCTTCGAGTACGGCACCCTGCCCGCCGAGACGGCCTTCGCCGCGATGCGCACCTTCGCCGCCGAGGTGCTCCCGGCCCTGCGGGAGCTGCCCGTGCGCCGCTGAGCCCCGGCACGCCGAAGGGGGTGGGACACCGCGACGGTGTCCCACCCCCCTTCGGCGCGGCCGGACGGTCAGCCGCGGTCCAGACCGGCGAGCTCGGCCAGCCGGCTGTAGGACTCCCGGCGGTCCTGCGGGTCGTAGGTGTTCGCCACCACCATCACCTCGTCGGCGCCGGACTCGGCCACGAAGGCCTTCAGCTTCGCCGCCACCGTGGCGGGCCCGCCGACCACCTCGGCCCGCAGGTCGTTCAGCGGCGGGGTGCGCTGGGCGACCTGCTCCGCCGGGGTCGGCCGGTGGGCCAGGGCCTGGTCGACGGGCAGCAGCGGCGACGGGTTGCCCGTCGCGTGCTGCGCGAGCGCCAGGCGCCACGGGGTGGCCAGCTCGTCGGCGTGCCGGTCGTCCCGGCCCACCACCACGGTCAGCGCCAGGATCGCCCACGGCCGCGCGCCCTCGTGGGCCGGGACGAACTGCTCCCGGTAGCGGCGCAGCGCGGTGAAGGCGTTGACCGGGTTCTGGTAGGCCGCCAGGTACCCGTAGCCCAGGCCCAGCCGGGCCGCCGTGCCCGCCGAGGCGGGGCTGCCGCCGAGCAGGAACACCTGCGGCAGCGGCGCGTCCCGGGGCACCGCCCTGACCCCGGCCAGCTCGTGGCCCTCCGGGAGGGGGGTGCGCCCCCCGAACGCCAGCAGCTGCGCCAGCTGGCCGTTGAAGACCTCCGGGGCGAGCGAGGAACGCTGGAGCACGGCGGCGGTCGGCCCGTGCTCGGTGCCGGTGGACCGGCCGATGCCGAGGTCGATCCGGCCGGGGTGCAGCGCCTCCAGGGTCTGGAACTGCTCCGCGACGTGCAGCGGCGAGTGGTTGGGCAGCAGCATGCCCCCGGCGCCGATCCGCAGCCGGGTGGTGCGGGCCGCCAGGTGTGCGATGACGATCTCGGGCGCCGAGATGCCCACCGCCGCCTGGGCGTGGTGCTCGGCCACCCAGTACCGGCTGAAGCCCAGCTCCTCGACGTGCACGGCGAGCCGGGTGGCCTCCTGGAGCAGCTCGGCGCTGCCGGTGCCGGCCCGGCGGGGGCCCTGGTCGAGGACGGAGAACGCGGTCATGCCTGTTTCCTCAGGAGTCGGCCCCCGACACGCCGGGGGCGGGTGGATCGGGTGCGGGGCGCGCCGGCGGTCACACGACGGCCGGCGCCGGGTAGGGGTGCGGCACGCCGAAGTGCTCGCGCAGCGTGCTGCCCCGGTAGGCGGAGCGGTAGATCCCGCGCTTCTGCAGGATCGGCACCACCAGCTCGACGAAGGCCTGCAGACCGTCGGCGAACACGTCCGGCATCAGGGTGAAGCCGTCCGCCGCGCCCGAGGCGAACCACTCCTCGGCGACGTCGGCGACGTGCTCGGGCGTGCCGACCGCCTCGATGTGCGCCCCCCGCCAGGGCGCGTGGCCCGCCAGCTCGTCCAGCCGCCGCAGCCGCTCCAGCGCCTCGCGCCGGCTGTCGGCCACGGTGGTCATCAGGCCGGGCAGGATCTTGACCGACCGGGGGTCGCGGCCGTGCCGCTCGGCCCGGGCCCGGACGTCGCCGGCGTAGGCGTGCGCGACGTCCGGCGTCTTGGCCCCGGAGAACACCACGTCCGCCGTCCGCCCGGCCAGTTCGCGCCCCGGCTCGGAGGCACCGGCCTGCACCACCAGCGGGTGGCCCTGGGCGGAGGGCGGCAGCGGCAGCGGCCCGCGCACGCTGAAGTGCGCCCCCTGGTGGGATATCGGCCGCAGCCGCCGCGGGTCGGTGAAGCGGCCGGTGCGCACGTCCGCCACCAGCGCCTCCGGCTCCCAGCTGCGCCACAGCGCCTTGACGATGTCGACGAACTCCTCGGCGCGCGCGTACCGGTCGGTGCGCGGCGCCAGCCCGGTGCCGCCGAAGTTGGCCGCCACCTGCGGGATGTAGGTGGTGACGGCGTTCCAGCCGGCCCGGCCGCCGCTGAGCACGTCGAGCGACTTGAAGCGGCGGGCGATGTTGTACGGCTCGTTGGAGGTGGTGGAGGCGGTGGCGATCAGGCCGATCCGGGAGGTGGCGCCGGCGATCGCGGTGAGGAGCAGGGTCGGCTCGTGGTAGTACGCGCCGTGCGGGCTGAAGTCGACGTCACCGAAGACCCCGGGGGTGTCGGAGAGGAACACCGCGTCCATCAGGCCGCGTTCGGCGAGCTGCGCGGCGGCCACCCAGGTCTCCACCCGGGCGAAGCCGTACGGATCGGAGCCGGACACCCGCCAGGCGGCGGGGTGCACGCCCATGGCGCTGCCGACCATGTGGAGGTTGAGGTGGAGCTCGCGTTCGGTGCTCATGGGGCCTTCCCGGGGTTCGGGCCGTCCAGTCGGGGGACGGCGTCCAGCAGCTGGCGGGTGTAGGGGTGACGCGGTGCGGTGAGGACCTCGGTGACGTCCCCGGACTCGACGACCCCGCCGTCCTTCATCACCAGCACCTCGTCGGCGAGGTGGCGCACCACGCCGAGGTCGTGCGAGATGAACACGTAGGCGACGCCGAGCTCGGCCCGCAGCTCGGCCAGCAGGTCGAGGACCTGGGCCTGGACCGAGACGTCCAGGGCCGCCACCGGCTCGTCGAGCACGATGATCCGCGGGCGGGGGGCCAGTGCCCGGGCGATCGCCACCCGCTGGCGCTGCCCGCCGGACAGCGCGCGCGGACGGCGGTGCAGCAGGTCCGGGTCCAGTCCCACCTGGGCCATCAGCTCGGCGACCCGGCCAGCCCGCGCCGCCCGGGGCACGCCGGTGGCGGCCAGCGGCTCGGCGATGATCCGGGCGACCGGGTAGCGCGGGTCGAAGCTGCTGAGCGGGTCCTGGTGGACGACCTGGATCCGCCGGTGGAGGGCGCGCCGCGCGGTGCCGCGCAGGCCCTGCCAGGACTGCCCGTCCACCTCGACCCGTCCGGCGTCCGGCGGGGCCAGGCCCAGCAGCAGGCGCCCGGTGGTGCTCTTGCCGGAGCCGGACTCGCCCACGATGCCGAGCGTGCGGCCCTCGCGGAGGGTCAGCGAGACGTCCCGGACGGCGGCCACCGGGGCGTGGCCGGGGACGGCGAAGGACTTGCCGAGGCCCTCGGCGCGCAGCACCACCCGCTCCCCGGTGCGCGGGCGGGGCAGCTCGCTGCCCGCGCGCGGCCCGGAGAGCCGGGTGCCGCGCGCCCGCGGCCGGGGCACCGCGGCGAGCAGCCGCCGGGTGTACGGGTGCCCGGGCTCGGCCAGCACCTGGGCGGTGGGGCCCTGTTCGACCACTTCGCCGTCCTTCATCACCAGCACCCGGTCGGCGACCTGGGCCACCACCGCGAGGTCGTGGCTGATCAGCAGCAGGGCCCGGCCGGCCCGGCGCCGCTCGGCGAGCAGGTCCAGGATCTGCGCCTGGACGGTGACGTCCAGGGCGGTGGTCGGCTCGTCGGCGATCAGCAGGGCCGGATCGGCGGCGAGCGCGGAGGCGATCAGGGCCCGCTGGCGCAGGCCGCCGGACAGCTGGTGCGGGAACTGCCGGGCGCGCAGCTCCGGTTGGGGCACCCCCGCCTCGGAGAGCAGCCGCAGGACCCGCGCGGGCACCTCGGCGCGCGGCACGGTGCGGTGGGCGCGCAGCGCCTCGGCGATCTCGTCGCCGACCCGGCGCAGCGGGTCGAGCGAGACCAGCGCGTCCTGCAGCACGAAGCCGATCCGGCGCCCGCGCAGCGGCCGCCACTGCCGGCTGGTCAGCGCTCCGGCGTCGCGTCCGTCGATCCGGAAGGTCTCGGCGGCGGTGCGCGCGCCGCTCCCGGCCAGCCCGACCAGGCTGCGCGCGGTGACGCTCTTGCCGGAGCCGGACTCGCCGACCAGGGCGACGCTCTCGCCGACGCCGACGGTCAGCGACAGGCCGCGCACGGCGTTGACCGGACCGCGCGGGCCGGGGAAGGTGACGGTGAGGCCGCGCACCTCGACGACGGGCGGCGGCGGTTCCTGGGTGCGTCCGGCCGTGGGCTCCGGCCGCAGTTCGGTGCTCATCGGTGCCTCCGGGTGTCTCGTGCGCCGCGCCCGTTCATCGCGCCACCCGGCCTTCGGCCCGGTCCTGGAGCCACTGCCCGGCGGCCGAGACGGCCAGCACCGTGAGGGTGATCGCCGCGCCCGGGAAGACCGCCGTCCACCAGGCGACCTCGACGTAGTCGCCGCTGCCGGCGAGCATCGCGCCCCACTCGGCGGTGGGCGGCTGCGGGCCGAGTCCCAGGTAGCTGAGCGCGGAGCCGGTGACGATCATGCCGCCGACGCCGACGGTGGCGAGCGCCAGCAGCGGGCCGACGGCGTTCGGCACGATGTGCCGCAGGACCACCTGGAGCCGGGACCAGCCGAGCACGGTGGCCGCCTCGACGTAGTCGGTGCCGCGCACCCGCAGCACCTCGGCGCGCACCAGCCGGGCGTAGCCGGGCAGGGTGACCAGGGCGAGGCCGGCCACCAGGTTGCCGGTGCCGGTGCCCAGCACCGCGACCACCAGCAGCACCAGCAGCACGCCGGGGATGGACATCAGCACGTCCAGCGCCCGGGCGACGACCCCGTCGACGGCCCGCCCGCCCTGGGCGGCCAGGACGCCGACCACGGTGCCGGCCGCCAGCGCCAGGGCGGAGGCGGACAGGCCGATCAGCAGCGAGGGCCGGGCGCCGTGCACCACCCGGGAGTAGACGTCGCGTCCGTTCTCGTCGGTGCCCATCCAGTGCGCGGCCCCGGGGGGCAGCAGGCTGTCGGCGGCGTCGGCGGCGTCCGGGCCGGTGCCGGTGAACAGCCCGGGGGCGAGCGCGGCCAGCAGGAGGACGGCGCAGAGCGCGAGCCCGACGGCGGCGCCGGGCCTGATGCGGGGGACGACCACGGTTCCTCCTCAGTTCTCTCGGGTGCGCAGTCGCGGGTCGATCAGCCGGTAGGACAGATCGACGGCGGTGTTGACGACGGCGCAGACCAGCCCGGCCACCAGCACGATGCCGATGACCAGCGGCAGGTCCTTGTTGCGGACCGCGGTGACCGCGAGCGTGCCCAGCCCCTGCCGGGAGAAGACCGACTCGACCACCACCGCGCCGCCGATCAGCGAGCCGGTCAGCCAGCCGACCAGGGTGGTGACCGGCAGCAGGCCGTGCCGCAGCGCGTGCCGCAGCCGGACCGCCGCCTCGCCGACGCCCCGGGCGCGGGCCGTGGTGACGAACGGTTCGTCCAGGGTCTGTTCCAGCCCGCGCCGCAGCACCCGGGTGATCACCGCGGCGGGCGCGGCGGCCAGCGCCAGGGCGGGCAGGACGAGCCCGTCCAGCCCGGGCGCCCCGAGCGCGGGGAACCAGCGCAGCCTGAAGGAGAACAGCGCGAGCAGCAGGGTGCCGAGCCAGAAGGCGGGCACCGCGACGCCCAGGCCCTCCAGCAGCGCGGCCGGGGTGCGCACCGCGCGCGGGCGCCCGGCGGTCAGCAGGGCCGCCGCCAGCGCCAGCACGACGGTCACCAGCACGGTGGCGGCCAGCAGTTGGAGGGTCGGGCCGAGCTGCTGGCCGATCGCGGTGCGCACCGGGAGGTGCAGCACGTAGGAGTCGCCGAGGTCGCCGCGCAGCACGTGGCCGAGGAAGGTCGTGTACTGGAGCGGCAGCGGCCGGTCCAGGCCGTACTCCCGGGTGATCTCGGCGCGCAGCTGGTCGCTGGTGCCGCGCAGGCCGGTGAGCAGGTCGACCGGGTCGCCGGAGGTGAGGTGCAGGGCGAGGAAGGCGACCGTCACCGCGCCCCACAGCACCAGGACGGCGCTGCCGAGCCGGCGGGCGGCGGCGCCGATCACGGCGCGAGCCAGGTGTCGGCGAAGTTGGGGAAGCTCTGCTGCTCGAAGACGACGCCCCGCACCCGGGCCGAAGTGCCCAGCACGTAGGTGTTGTTGAAGACGGGCAGGATCGCCGCGTCGTCGCCGATCTTCTGCTGGACGGCGGTGTACAGGGCCTTCTGCCGCTGCACGTCGGTGGTCGCGAGCGCCTCGGCGAGCTGGGCGTCGACCTGGTCGTCGCGGTAGCGGGCGGCGTTGTTGTCGATCTTGGCGGTGGGCACGTGGGCGCTGCCGAAGACCAGCCGCAGCGCGTCCGGGGAGGAGTTGTTGGCGCTGCTGTTGAGGAGGTCGTAGTCCCCGGCGAGGACGCGCTTGACGTAGGTGCCGGTGTCCAGGTTCTGGTTGCGGATCTCGATGCCGAGGTCCTTGGCGGCGGCCTGGATCTGGGTGGCCAGGGCGGTGTACTGGCCGAAGTACTCGCCGATGTACAGGAAGTCCAGGCTCAGCCGCTTGCCGTCCTTGGTGCGGTAGCCCTCGGCGTCGCGCGCCGTCCAGCCGGCGTCGGCCAGCAGCTTCCCGGCGGCCGCGGCGTCGTAGCCGTACTGGCCGGCGACGCTCGCCGCGTACTGCGGGGTGGAGGGCGAGAGCGCCCCGGTGGCGGCGGGGGAGACGCCGAAGTAGAGCTTCTGGACGATCAGGTGCCAGTCGATGCCGTTGCGCAGCGCCTTGCGCAGCCGGACGTCGGTGAGCGGGCCCTTCTCGGTGTTGGGGTTGAGGCTCCAGGGGACGCCGGGGGAGACGGCGCTGTGCACGCTGAACTTGGGGTCGGCCTTGAGCTTGGCCACGTTGACCGGGGCGATCGCGGCGGCGGCATCGGCCTGACCGCTGGTCAGCGCGCCCTGGCGGGAGGCGTTGTCCGGGACGATCCGCACGGTCAGCCGGTCCAGGTGGGCGGCGCCCCGGTTGACGGCGCCGTCGGGGGCCCAGGCGTAGTCGGCGCGGCGCTGGTAGGTGATGCCCTGCTGCGGGGTGAAGCCCTCGGCGCTGGTGAAGGGACCGGTGCCGACGATCTTCGAGCAGAGCGCCTTGGGGTCGCCGGCCAGCGTGGCGGGCGACTCGATGCCGAGGCTGGGCGAGGCCAGGCCGGTGAGGAAGGAGGAGGCGGGCGCGGCGAGGGTGACCTCGACGGTCCTCGGGTCGACCACCCTGGCCGACCGGTAGTTCTCGATCAGCTGGGCGGCGCCGGCGGACTTGGTGGCGGGGGCGACCACGTGGTCCAGGTTGGCCTTCACCGCGGCCGCGTCGAAGGCGGTGCCGTCGCTGAAGGTGACGCCCTCGCGCAGGGCGAAGGTGTAGGTCTTCTGGTCCTCGGAGATCGTCCAGGACTTCGCCAGCCAGGGCTGGATGGTGCCGCTGTCGTCCTGCCAGACCAGGGAGTCCAGCGCGGCCCGGGAGAACAGGGCGTCGGCCTGGCCCTGGTGGGGGTCGAGGCAGGTCGGGCCGTAGGGGACGGCGAGGGTGAGGGTGCCGCCGTCCACCGGCTTCCCGCCGTCGGCGGCGCCGCTCGACGTGGTCGCGGATCCGGCGCAGGCGGCGGTCGCCGGGAGCACGGCCAGGGCGGCGACGAGGCCGAGTCTGGAGCGGAACCTCCGGCTGCGGACGGCGGTTCGGGACCGGCCGGCGAGGGCGGCCGGCCGGAGGGACGCGGTGCGGGGGAGTGCGGTGGCGGGTGTGGCGGTGTCGGGGTGCGGCTGCATGACGGGGCTTCTCTCCGAGGCGCGCGGACGGCGGCGGGGCCGCCGGGGGACGGGTCGGGGCGCCGCGAGGGCCGCCGCGCGGCCCGGCCGGTCAGAAGGGGCCGGTGGACCGCGCGGGGGCGCAACGCGGCCGGGGACACAGCGCGCTGTCGGTACGGGAGAGGTCGATGGCCCGGCGGGTGGCGGCAAGCAGCAGGCGCATGCCTGGCAGGCCACGCGTGGCGGACACCCCGTACTCCTCGAAGAGCGGCTCCGGAACCGGAGCACCGATGAACGATCGGTTCTCGCCCCTGGAATGACGCGAACGATCAATACTGACCCTGATAGTTAATCAGACTGAACTGGCTTGTTCAATGATTGTCCGGTCCGCGGGATGCAGCGCCCGTCGCAGCGCGTCCGCCTGGGTCGCCAGCGAGTGCCGGCTGACCCCCGCGCGCGGGTCCTTGATGTCGAAGCCGTGGTACGCGCCGGGGAAGACGTGGAGCTCCAGCGGGACGTCCGCCTGGGACAGCCGCAGGCCGAAGTCGATCACCTCGTCCCGGGCCACCTCCAGGTCCCCGACCGAGAGGTAGACCGGCGGCAGGCCGTCCAGCCGCTGCGCCCGGGCCGGCGCGGCGTACGGCGGCACGTCCGGGTGGCCGGGCGGCAGCGGGTGCAGATAGGCGGCCCAGCCGGCCAGCGAGGAGCGCCGGTTCCAGGTGCGCCGGTCCTGGACCAGTCGGCTGGAGGGCGTCAGGTGGCGGTCGTCCAGGACCGGGGCGTGCAGCAGCAGGAGCGTCGGCAGCGCCTCGCCGGTGTCGCGCAGCGCCAGGGTCAGTCCGGTCACCACGGCGGCGCCCGAACTGCTGCCGGCCAGCGCCACCCGGCCGCCGTCCGCGCCGAGCCCGGCGCCCTCGCGGTGCAGCCAGCGCAGCACGGTGCGGCAGTCCTGCTGGGCGGCGGGGTAGGGGTGGCGCGGTGCCAGCCGGTATCCGACCGAGACCACGACCGCCCCCGCGCCCTCGGCGTACAGCTCGCACAGCGGGTCGAACCACTCCAGCCGCTCGCCCGCGGTGAAGCCGCCGCCGTGCACGAACACCACGGTCGGGAGCGGGGGTTCGGCGGGGCCGGCGCCCGGCCGGGCGGGCAGGTAGACGCGCACCGGCACCGGCGGGGCGTCCGGGTCCTGCGGGTCGTGCGCCACCAGGTCCCGGCGCTCGGGCCCGGCCGCGTCCGGGCGCAGCGGGGCCATGCCCGGCACGGGGGCGACGAAGCCCGCCAGCAGCTCCCGGTCGAGCCGGGGGGAGATGTCTTCCATGAGCGCGCGGTCCTCTTCCTGTCCGGCGGCCGGCATCAAACTGAACTGGTCAGTTCAGATCAGTTCTACCAGGAGGAGTGCGCTACTGTGAGGAATGTGAACGAACGTGAACTCCCGATGACGGGCCGTGGCCGGATCGACAAGCGCAGCGCCATCCTTGACGCCGCCGTCAAGGTGTTCACGCGCGAGGGCTACGCGCAGGCGGGCATCGACGCCATCGCCGCGGCCGCCGGAGTGGCCAAGCCGACGCTCTACAACCACTTCGGGGACAAGGAGAACCTCTTCCGGGTGGTGATGCGGGACGGTGCCGAGCGCACCGCCACCCGCATCGTCGCCGCGCTGGCCACCCTGCCCGACGACGGGCAGGACCTCGAAGGCGAACTGGAGCGGGTGGCGCACCGCGTGGTGGAGTGTCAGCTCAGCGACGAGGGCTGGGCGCTGCAGCGGCTGCTCTATGCGGAGGCCTCCCGGCTGCCCGACCTCTACGACCAGGTCGTGGCGCGCGGCTCGCAGCCGGTGGTGGACGTGCTGGCCGGGCGGCTGTCCAGCCTGGCGAACCGGGGCCACCTGGAGCTGGACGACCCGGCCGTCGCGGCGGCCCAGTTCATCGGCCTGGTCTCCGGCAACCTGCCCGGGCTCTCGGCCCTCGGCACCCGCCCGGTCGCGCCGTCGGACCTGCACACCGCCGTTCGGACCGGTGTGCACACCTTCCTGCGCGCCTTCGGTACCGCCCGCCGCCGGTCCGGCCGGCGGGGCTGAGGCGCCCCGGGAACGGGAGCGCGGCCGGACACCTGTTCGGTGCGTGCCGGCCGCGAGATGGCTCCGTTGCTTCAGCCGCCGAGGCGGGCGAGCAGGATGCGTGCCCGGCGGGACTTGGCCTCGGCGCGGTTCTTCAGGTGCAGCGCGTGGGCGAGGCGGTGCTGCTCGGCCTCCCGCATCCGCTCGTTGATGATGGCGCGCGCGGTGTCGAGGTGGTGGTTCATGATGCGTCGTTCCCCCTGCCTGCGGGTGCCCGCCGATGGCTTCGGCATCGGCCTCAAGGCCCCCTTGCGCCTATGATTCTACACCAATTTCTGAGCAGGAGCCGACGTTTCGCAGCCGTGACGGGTTGTTGTCCTGTTGTTTAAAGGCCTGTTGATTGGTGAGGTTTGGGTGTGCCGGGCGTGTCCGGGCGTCGTCCGGCGCCGGTAGCATGGGTCCGGCTCCGGGGGGCCGCGAATGAGCATGCCGCGCAAGGGTCATGACGATCGGTCAGATCGGAGCGCCTGGACTCGATGGGGGCTCGGATGGGATCGCCGGGAGTGAGCGGCCGGTCCGGGGTGCTGGCCCCGTCGCTGCGGCTCTGGCTCGGGCTGATGGCCGCCTTCGGGGCGGCGGCGGTCGCCGTGCTCGGGGTGGTCTACGGCGGCGAGGGCGAGCCCGGCGCGGTGGACGCCCGGATCGGCGCGGCCGTGGACGGGGTGGGGGCGCCGTGGCGGAACGTCGCGCTGGCCGTCGACGCCCTGGGGGAGCCGGTGGGGGCCGTGGTGCTGGTCGCGGCCGCGGTCGCGGGCTGCCTGCTGCTGCGGCAGCCGCGCGCCGCGGTGTTCCTGATCGCCGGCGTCGGCCTGAGCGTGGCGACGGCGACGCTGCTCAAACACCTGGTGGGCCGCACCATCCACGGTGCGAACCTCTCCTTCCCGAGCGGGCACACCGCCTTCCTCACCGCGCTCGTCCTCGTGCCGGCGGTGCTCGCGGCCCGCGGCAGGACGGCGGGCCCGCTGCTGGTCGTGGCCGCGGCGCTGCCGGCCGGCGCCGTCATGGGCTGGGCGGAGGTCGCCCTCGGCGCGCACTACCCGACCGACACCCTCGGTGGCTGGTGCACCGCGCTGGCGGTGACACCGGCCACCGGGTGGCTGGTCGACCGGACGGCCGGTCGGTGGTACGCGGCGCACTGAACCCCTGCCGAACCGCATCGCAGGGGGTGCGCGGCGGGTGCTTCGGAGCGGGTGGGGCACAGCGGGGCGGTTCACCCCGGACGGCTCAGACCCGGCGCCGGAACACGGGTTTCACCGGCCGGCCGGCCAGCCAGGGGGTGGGGTCACCGGCGTCCAGCGCCTTGCGGTACACGGCGCAGGCCTCGGCCACCACCTCGACGGTGTGGTCGATGTCGGCGTCGTCGAGCGCGCTGCTCACCACGAACGACGGGGCCAGCACCCCGCCCAGCACGAGCCGGCGCAGGAACAGGGTGCGGTAGGGCTGCGACGGCTGCCGATGCTCGTCGAGGGTGGCGAAGACCAGGTTGCTCGCCCGTCCCCGGACCACGACGTGGTCGCCGACACCCGCGGCTGCGGCGACCGCGCGGACGCCTGCGGCCAGCCGCTCGCCGAGGGCGTGCAGCCGGGCGGTGATGCCCTCCTCGGTGTAGGTGGCCTGCACGGCCATCGCGGCGGCCAGCGAGTGCGTCTCCGCGCCGTGGGTGGTGGACAGCAGGAACACCCGGTCGCCGGGGTGACGCAGCCCGCCGCGCTCCATCAGGTCCCGGCGCCCGGCCAGCGCGGAGACGGCGAACCCGTTGCCCAGTGCCTTGCCGAAGGTGGACAGGTCGGGGACGACGCCGTACAGGCCCTGGGCGCCCGCCTCGGACCAGCGCAGACCGGTGATCATCTCGTCGAAGACCAGCAGGCAGCCGTGCCGGTCCGCCAGCTCCCGCAGCCCGGCGAGGTACCCGGGCGGCGGCTCGGTGTGGCCGGCGGGTTCGAGGATCAGACAGGCGATCTCGTCCCGGTGGCGGGTGAGCAGTTCCTCCGTGGCGGCCAGGTCCCCGTACGGGAAGGTCACGGTGAGCTCGGTGGTCGCGGCGGGGATGCCGGTGGACATCGGCGTGGTGCCGATGAACCAGTCGTCGACGGAGAAGAACGGCTGGTCGCCGCAGACGGCCACCCGCTGGCGCCCGGTGACGGCGCGGGCGAGCCGGACCGCGGCGGTGGTGACGTCGGAGCCGTTCTTCGCGAACTTCACCATCTCGGCGGTCGGCACCGTGGCGAGGAAGCGTTCCGCGGCCTCGACCTCCACGACGGACGGCCGGACGAAGTTGCTGCCCCGCTCGATCTCCCGCCGCACCGCCTCGATCACCCGCGGGTGGGCGTGGCCGAGGCTGACCGAGCGCAGGCCGGAGCCGTACTCGACGTAGCGGTTGCCGTCGACGTCCCACACGTGGGCGCCGCGGCCGTGGCTGATGACCGGGGCGAGGTCCTCGGGGTACTGGTCGTCGCCCTTGGCGTAGGTGTGGGCGCCGCCGGGGATCAGGGCATGCAGCCGCTCGTTCGCCCGCCGCGATCCGAGCCGGTCGGACTCCCCGGAGTGCCGGGCGTGGGTGTCTCGGGTGGTCATGGCGGCCCTCATCCCTTCCCGTGCCGCAGGACCTCGGCGAGGCTCGGCGCCTCCTGGTCCCGCTTGGACACCGACGTGGCCGGCAACGGCCAGGGGATGGCGAGTTCGGGGTCGTCGAAGGCGATCGTCACGTCCTCGGCCGGATCGTGCGGTCGGTCGATCCGGTACGAGACGTCGGCGGTCGCGCTCAGCGCCTGGAAGCCGTGGGCGCACCCGGCCGGGATGTACACGCTCGTCTGCGTCTCGCCGGACAGCTCGAAGAAGGCCCGGCCGAGGAAGGTCGGCGAGTCCGGCCGCAGGTCCACGACGACGTCGAACACCTCCCCGGAGGAGCAGCGCACCAGCTTGGCCTCACCGGCGCCGGAGCGCAGGTGCAGGCCGCGCAGCACGCCCCGCACCGAACGGGACAGGCTGTGCTGGACGAAGGCGCCCGGGTCGAGGCCCACCGAGCGGATCACCTCGGCGTCGAAGGTGCGGCAGAAGAAGCCGCGTTCATCGGCGTACGGGGTCGGTTCGAACAGGTACGCACCGGCGATCGCCGGAACTTCGGTCGCCCTCATGGAGCCTCCCCTGGAGAGTGGTTGTGGGTCAGGTCGTGGTCGAGGCCGCGGCCGGCCGTCGGGAAGAGGGCCGCGGTCAGGGCGCCGAACTGCCGTTCGAGCTCCCGGCCGGCGGCCAGGTTGCGTTCGGCGAGGGTCCGCCGCAGCTCCGCCGACTGCTTCTCCAGCGCGCGGAACTGCTCGATCAGCCGGTCGGCGTCGACCTCCCGGGCCGGGTGGCAGTACGCCCCCAGCCCCATCCGGGCCATCAGCGCCTCGCTCTTGGCCGCGTAGCTGAGCGCGAGCGTCGGCGTACCGGCCTTCAGCGCGCAGATCAGATTGTGGTACCGGGTCGCCACCACGGTGTCGGCGGCGGCCGTCTCCTCCATCAGGTCGGCCAGCGAGGCCGGCGAGGCCGCGGTGAGCAGCGGCGAGTCCACGGCGGAGAGGATCGAGGTGACCACCGGTTCGTCGACGTCGTCACCCCAGAGCAGCCGGACGGGTCTGCCCTCCTCGACCAGCGCGCGGACGAAGCGGGTCGTGCCGTCGAGGTAGCGCCGGTGGATCTCCTCCGCCCGGGCGCGGTCGTCGTTCCCGCCGTGGAAGGCCATGACGCCGACGCAGACCGGTCCCGGCGGACCCTGCGGCGCGCCCGCCGGCGGCGCCGGCAGGGAGAAGGCGAGGTCCGGGTAGACCTCGTCGCGCCGGGTGTCCACCCCCATCGCCCGCATCGCGTCGCGGGACGGGGCGTCCCGGTACGAGCGGTAGGCGGCCAGCCGCGCCGACCAGCGCACCAGGATCCGGGTGGGCCGGCTGCCGATCGTGGCGGCGCCGACGCTGACCAGCGCCACCCGGGTGCCGAACAGCCGCCCGGAGGCGCAGAGCAGGAACAGCGCGTACGGGAAGCCCCACGGCCGCAGCGGCAGGGTGGCCTCCAGGACGCCCATGCCCGGCACGATCACCACGTCGTGCCGGCGCACCCAGGCGGCGGTGCGCACGGCGTCGACGATCTTGCCCAGCCCCTTCGCGGCGACCGAGCCCGCCCGGGAGGCCGTCCGGTACTCCCCGCGGTACCAGTGCAGCCGGGTCGCGGGGATCCGGAACCGGGCGGTGACCGCCTCGGGCCCGCCGCACAGCGCGTCCACGACGGCCTCGGGGTGCTCGGCGCGCAGGTAGCGCAGCACCGCCTCCAGCGAGCCGTCGTTGCCGAGGTTGCCGGAGCCGAGCAGGCCGAACACCCCGACCCGCACCGGTGTTCCGTGCGCCGCGGTCATGCCCGCCTCCCCTCGCGCCCGGCGACCAGCGCGTCCACCGAGACGGCGAGCCGGTCCGGGTCGACCGGCGCCCGGTCCTCGACGCGCTCGCCGGCGCCCGGCCGGACCCGGCTGGTCGCCCAGGCGGCCAGGTGGCGGTAGCAGGCGCGCCGGTCGGCGGGGGACAGCGGCACTCGCCGGATCGTCGCGACGAACCCCCAGACGTACTCGGCGAGCAGCCGGGGCGTCGGGTGCAGCGGTCCCGCCCGGCGCGGGTCCAGGTTGACGCACCGGGAGCGCTTGGAGGGGTTGGCCCGCTCGGCGCGGGTGGGGTGGTCGCGGCGGAAGTACAGCAGCTCCGGCACCTGGTGGAAGGGCCCGCGCAGGCCGATCTCGGCGACGAAGGTGCGGTCCGCGTGGTGGTAGCTGTCGAGCGGCTTCACCCGGCGCAGCACATCGGCCCGGATCACCCCGTAGAAGTCGTCGCCGCCGGGCTCGAACAGCATGCTGCGGAAGCGCTCCGGCGCGTGCGGCGAGGCGGTGGCGAGCCCGTACTCGTAGGGGACCTTCACCCGGCCGTCGCCGTCGATGACCGCCTGGTCGGCGTGCGCGAGGATCACCTCCGGCCGCTCGTCCAGCGCCTCCACGCAGCGCCGCAGCAGGTCGCGGGCGTAGAGGTCGTCGTGCGAGGCCCACTTGAACAGTTCGCCGCGGCACTCCTCGAACACGCGGTTGTGGTTCGGCGAGGCGCCGATGTTCCGCGGCAGCCGCAGGTAGCGGATGCGGGAGTCCTGCGCGGCGTAGCGGCGGCAGATGTCCTGGGTCGCGTCGGTCGAGGCGTTGTCGGAGATGACCAGCTCGAAGTCCTCGTAGGTCTGGCCGAGCAGGGCGTCGAGCGACTCGGCGAGGTACTCCTCGCCGTTGTAGACGGGCAGCCCGATGCTCAACCGGGGAACCGCGGTCATGGCGTCCTCACTTCGGGGATGTCGTTCTCTGGTTCGGAAACAAGGGCGCGGTGGTGTTCGCGCAGGGCGGCCCGCAACTGCTGCCACCACACGGCCGAGCCGCAGGCGGTGGCGGTGGCGACGCCCCAGGCGGAGCCGGCCGTGCCGGCCAGGGCGGCGCCGCCGAGGCCGCCGCCGAGGTAGCAGGCGGAGGCGAACAGCTGGCAGCGCAGGCTGCGCCGGGCCGCGGCGAGCGCCCGCAGCCCGGCCGCCGCGCCGGTGCCCAGGCCCGCGCCGGCGACGCCGAGGGTGGCCGGCACGATCAGCTGGGAGGAGGAGTGCCAGACGTCGCCGAGCACCAGCTCGCCGAGCCGGTCCGGCATCAGCAGCAGCGCGCCGCCCCACAGCAGCGCGGCGGCGGCCTGCCCGCCGCCCAGCCGCAGGCAGAACCCGCCGAGCCGGTGGGAGGCCTGCCGCAGCACCCGGGCGGCCTCCGCCACGGTGACCAGGGACAGGCCCATCAGCAGGGCCAGGAAGGGTCCGAGCAGCAGCTCGGCGCCCCGCACCGTCCCCACCGCGCCGACCCCGGCGATCGCGCCGAGCCCGTACGCCCGCAGCTGGCCGGCGGCGCTGAGGCTGACGTTCTCGACCAGGTACCGGCTGCCGAGGTCGCGCTGCTCGCGCAGCCACCCGCGGGCCCCGGTCACCCGGGGCCGGATGCCGGACTGCAGGAAGCCGTACCCGGCGGCCACCGCGGCGGCGGCGCCCCAGGCCAGCAGGAAGGCGGCCACGGTGCCCACCCGGGCCGCCACGACCATCGCCGGGACGAGCGCGACGCCCTGCACCAGGTCATTGGTGAAGGCCTTGCGCCCGGCGCCGGCGGCGAAGAACGCGAACCGCCGGGAGTCCTGCAGCAGCAGCGCCGGCAGGGCGAGGCCGAGCGAGACGAACGCGGGCCCGATCCGGCCGCCGAGGCCGAGCCCGACCAGCAGGCACCCGGCGCCGAGGGAGGAGCCGATGACCAGCGCGGTCCCCGAGGACCGGGCCGCCGCCGAGCGCCAGAGCGCCTCCGGCACGCCGCTGAACCGCACCATCAGCGGATCGGTGGCCAGCCCGCGGGCGACGTTCAGCACCAGGCCGTAGGTCAGCCAGGCCAGGCTGAACACGCCGAACGCGGTCACCCCCAGCGAGCGGGCCACGAAGACGCCCACCGCGAAGTTGGTCATGCTGGAGACCGCCTGGTCGGCCAGGCCCCAGGACAGCCGCCCGGCGACGCCCCGCCCGCCGCCCCGTCCGGTCGGCCCGGTCCCCGCAGGCGGGTCCGCCGGTGTCGTGCTGCTCTCCTCCTCGGTGGTCATCGGCGTCAGGCCTTGATCAGTCCGGCGCCGTGCAGGGCGCCGGCCGCGACGGCGACCGCGTCGAACGGCAGCCCGGACCGCTCGGCGACGTCCAGCAGACTGTGCTCGCCGTCGGAGAGGCTGAGCACCCAGAGCATGGCCAGCTGGGCCTGCTTGGCGTCGCTGCGCCCGCCGAGCGAGTCGTACAGCCCGCGCCGGCCCAACTGCGGTTCGCCGTACGGGCTGAGGTTGACGTACCGCCGGTTGCGGTCGAGCACGGCGAACGCCTCCCGGCAGACGGCGAGCGTGTCCGCCATCGCCTCCGGGGAGACGAAGTCCGGGTTGTCCGCCGAGGTGTGGTACTCGGGGTACCCGGCGTACGGGGTCCGGCAGAGCGAGCCCACGCCGAGGTCGAACCCGGGCGAGCAGTACTGCCGCTCGTCGTAGCCGTACGGCGTGAACGCGTTGACGCGGTGCGGGCGTTCGGAGGTGCGCAGGACGTACTGCAGCACCCGGTCGATCTCCGCGTCGCCCCGCCGGCTCTGCTTGTACGTCAGCTCGCCCCGGTCTCCGGCGCAGGCCAGCACCAGCCCGTGCCGGACCCGTTCGATCCGCTCCGCGTTGCGGGCCAGCCAGGTGATCGCCCCGATGGTGCCGGGCGCGAAGACGAACCGGTAGGTGTAGTACGGCGTGCGCTCCGCCAGCTCCCGGGCCAGGAAGACCGCCACCGCGATGCCGGCCAGGTTGTCGTTGGCCAGCGAGGGGTGGCAGACGTGGCAGGAGACGATCACCTCGTCGGCGACCTGCCCGGGGACGACGTGCTCGGCGTAGGTCAGGTGGCCGTCGGCGAGCGTGGAGTCGATGCGGACCTCGTACTCGCCGTCCGGCATCGCGTCCAGGGTCTCCTGGGCCAGGCAGAACCCCCACTGCGGCTGGTAGTAGCTGGTGCGGTACGGCACCCAGGACGGCTGGTCGGGCAGCGTGTGCAGGTGTTCGCGCAGCTCGGCCAGCGGCATGACCGCCGACACCGGCACGCTGTAGCCGAGCACGTGCAGGCTGGAGGCCGCGAAGTCGACGACCCGGTTGCCCGCGCCGTCGGCGATGTACGCGTCCCGGATGTTCCACTCCTGCGGCACCGTCCAGTCGAGCACCTGGGTCCCGGTCGGCACCTCGTGCACCCGCAGCGGGAGGTACTCGCCGACGATGTCCAGGGTGGCGCGCACGCCGTCGCCGGTGATGCTCCGGCAGATCGGGTACAGCCGCTCCACCAGCGCGTGCATCGCCGGGCCGGCCGCGGTCACCGGCGCCACCGCAGGGTGTCGTCGACGGTGCCGGCCTCCGACGCCGCGCGCAGGACCGCCAGCCGGGTGAAGCGCTGCTCGAAGCCCTCCCGGGTGAGGCCGAACTCGCGGTAGGCGTCGGCGAGTTCGATCGCCCCCCGCCTCACCGTCCACTCGCAGTCGAAGCCGGGCAGCGCGGCCCGGAACCGGGAGAAGTCCACCCGGTAGGACCGCGGGTCGCTGCCGTTCTCCCCGGTGATCCGCACCTTCGCGCCGGACACCGCCTCGGCGACCTGCTCGGCGATCTCGGCGACGGTGACGTTGTTGGCCTCGCTGCCGATGTTGAACGCCCGGTCGTGCACCGCCTCCCGGGGCGCGGTCAGCGCGGCCGTGAACGCCCGGGCGATGTCGGCGGCGTGCACCAGCGGGCGCCAGGGCGTGCCGTCGGAGAGCACCAGCACCTCACCGGACAGCAGCGCGTGGCCCACCAGGTTGTTCAGCACGATGTCGGCCCGCAGCCGGGGCGACTGGCCGAAGGCGGTGGCGTTGCGCATGTACACCGGGCTGAAGTCGCCGTCGGCCAGCTCGTGCAGGTCGTCCTCCACCCGCACCTTGGACTCCGCGTACGGCGTCACCGGGCGCAGCGGGGCGTCCTCGGCCACCAGGTCGTCGCCGCCGGCGGCGCCGTAGACGGAACAGGTCGAGGCGTACAGGAAGCGCCGCACCCCGGCCTCGCGGGCCAGCCGGGCCAGCCGCACGGAGGCGTGGTGGTTGATGTCGTAGGTGAGGTCCGGCGCCAGCGAGCCGAGCGGGTCGTTGGACAGCGCGGCCAGGTGGATCACCGCGTCCACCCCGGCCACGTGCTCGGCCGTGACGTCGCGCAGGTCCACCCGGTGCCCCGGCGGGTCGGCCGGCGCCGGGCCGAGCAGACAGTCCGCGAACAGGCCGGCGTCCAGCCCGACGACCTCGTGCCCGGCGGCCGCCAGGACCGGGGCCATCACGGTGCCCAGATAGCCCTGGTGTCCGGTCAGCAGTACGCGCAAGGTTCAACCCTCCAGATCGAGAACGAGTTTGGCGACGTCGAACGCCTCGGCGTAGCGCGCGTGGCATTCGATGCCGCGGATCCGGGCCAGCCCGAGGAAGGCCTCCCGGTCGTACCAGGGCCGGTGCCGCTGCGAGGGGTAGTGCTCCTGCAGCAGCCGCACCTTCTGCTCGGCGACCTCCGGGGACAGCGGCTGGTACGCCGTCGGCCGGCCGAGGTCGCCGTCCCACTTGACGATCTCGTAGCCGAGCACCAGGTGGTCGCGGAACGCCGTGGTCACCAGCCGGGCCAGGCCGCGGTGGTCCTGGTGGGCGTCCGCGGTGCGCGGGGCGAGGACCAGCTGCGGCTCGGTGCGCCCGCGCAGCTCCTCGACCGCGGCCTTGGCCTCCTCCCAGTGCGCGGGCAGCCGGCCGTCCGGCAGCTTCAGCACGGTCAGGTGCAGCTCGGCACCCGGGCAGAAGGCGGCGAGCGCGGCCCGCTCCTCCTGCTCCCGCTCGCCCCCGCCGCCGGAGAGCACCAGCGCGTCGACCCGCAGACCCGGGCGCGCCAGGCACAGCGCCAGCAGGGTGCCGCCCGCGCCGATGGCGATGTCGTCGCAGTGCGCCCCGAGCGCGACGATGCGCTCCGGGCGCCCGGCCCCGAGCCGGATCACCCGGTCACCGCCCCGGCGCCGGCCGGACCCGTTCCCGCGCCGTCCCGCTCCCACACCGCCCACGGGCGGTCGCCCCGGGCGTAGGCGGCGTCCAGCGCGGCCCGTTCCTTCACGGTGTCGGTCGGCTTCCAGAAGCCGCGGTGCTGGTGCGCCACCAGCCGGCCGCGCTTGGCCAGCTGGGTGCAGCCGTCGGCCACCAGGTCCCCGTTCTCCGGGATGTGGTCGAAGACCTCCTGACGGAGCACGAAGTAGCCGCCGTTCTCCCACAGCGGCAGTTCGCTCACCGCGGTGATGCCCCCCACCAGGCCGTCCTCGCCCAGCTCCACGCAGTGGAACGAGGACTGCGGCGGCACCACCATCATCGACGCGCCGGCGTCGCGCCGGGCGAAGGCGTCGATCATCTCCGGCAGCGGGGCGTCGGTGAGGACGTCGGCGTAGTTGGCGAGGAACATCTCGTCGCCGTCCAGGTGGTGGCGCACCCGGCGCAGCCGCTCGCCGATCGGCGACTCGATGCCGGTCTGGGCGAAGGTGATCGTCCAGGAGGAGATGTCGGTGGACAGCAGCTCGGTGCGCCCGCCGCGCAGCACGAAGTCGTTGGACGTCGTCTCCTCGTAGTTGAGGAAGAAGTCCTTGATGTGGTGGGCCCCGTAGCCGAGGCACAGGATGAAGTCGGTGTGCCCGAAGTACGCGTAGTAGCGCATCACGTGCCAGATCAGCGGCCGCGGGCCGACCATCGCCATCGGCTTGGGGACGTCGTCGGAGGCTCCGCTGCGCATCCGCAGTCCGTAGCCGCCGCAGAACAGGACGACCTTCACGGCTTCACCTCCACGACGGTCAGTTCCGGGACGGGGAAGACCAGCCGGCCGCCCCAGGCGTGCACGTAGGACAGCTGCTCGGTCAGCTCCTCCCGCAGGTTCCACGGGAGGACGAGGACGTAGTCCGGGCGGTCGGTGGCGATCTGCTCGGGCGGCAGGATCGGGATGCGGGTGCCGGGGGTGAACCGGCCGTGCTTGTAGGGGTTGCGGTCGACCGTGTACGGCAGCAGGTCGGGCCGGATGCCGCAGTGGTTGAGCAGGGTGTTGCCCTTGCCCGGCGCGCCGTAGCCGACGACCGTCTCGCCGCGCTCGGCGGCCTCGACGAGGAAGCGCAGCAGGTCCCGGCGGACCTTGGCCACGCGGGCCGAGAACTCGGTGTACCCGGACAGCTCCCGCAGCCCGGCGGCCTTCTCCCGCTCCAGGACGTCGGTCACCCGCTCGGACGGCTCGCCCGCCGCCTCGGCCGGGCGGGCCCACAGCCGGATCGAACCGCCGTGCGTGGGCAGCAGCTCCACGTCCACCAGCGTGAGCCCGCCGCTCTCCAGCGCCCGGGCCGCGGACGCCACCGTGTAGTACTGGAAGTGCTCGTGGTAGATCGTGTCGTACTGGTTCTCCTCGATCAGCGTCAGCAGGTGCTGCACCTCGATGGAGACCCAGCCGTCGTCGGCCACCAGGGCGCGCAGCCCCCGGGTGAACCCGATCACGTCGGGGATGTGCGCGTACACGTTGTTGGCCACCACCAGGTCCGCCGGGCCGTGCTCGGCGCGCACGGCCGCGCCGGTGACCGGGTCCAGGAACTCGGTGAGCGTGGGCACGCCCGCCTCCCGCGCGGCGCCGCCGACGTTCACCGACGGCTCGATGCCGAGGCAGCGGATGCCCCGGTCCACCACGTGCCGCAGCAGGTAGCCGTCGTTGCTGGCGACCTCGACCACGAAGGAGTCGGGGCCCAGGCCCAGCCGCGACACGGCCCCGGCGACGAAGCCGCGGGCGTGCTCCACCCAGGACGTCGAGTAGGAGGAGAAGTAGGCGTACTGGGTGAACGTCTCCTCCGGCGTGATCAGCGGCGGGATCTGGGCGAGCCAGCAGTCGGTGCAGACCCGCAGGTGCAGCGGATAGGTCTGCTCCGGCCGGTCCAGCTGGTCCGCGGCGAGGAAGCTCTCGCACGGCGGGGTCGCCCCCAGGTCGACGACGCTCCCCAGCGCCGTCGATCCGCAGAGTCGGCAACGTGTCATCTACTGCCCCCATTTCCTGCCCGCGCGGGAGCCCCGGCGCGGGTCAGCGTTGGTGTTCCCCACCGGCGGCGCGCCGTCGGCGCCGCCGGACCGACCCGCGATCGCGGTGCGGTACCCCTCCACCAGGCGCTCCAGGCCCACGGCCGGGCTGAAGTCCTGGTCGTATCGGTGCCGGGCCGTGCGGCCCATCTCCCGGTTGGCGGCCGGGCCGGCCGTGATCCGGCGCAGGCAGGACGCGAGCGAGGCCGCGTCGCCCGGCCGGTGCAGCAGGCCGCTCACCCCGTCCTCGACGAGCTCGACGAAGGCGCCGTGCGCGGCGGCGACCGCCGGGACCCCCGCCGCCATCGCCTCCGCGACCACCAGGCCGAAGGTCTCCCGGGCCATCGAGGGGGCCACCACGGCGACCGAGCGCGCGAGCGCCTGCCGGCACTGCTCCGGGCTGTACAGACCGGCGTAGCGCACGTCCTCGCGGCCCGCCGCCCAGGCGGCCACCTCGGCCTCCAGCGGCCCCGCGCCCGCGAGCACCAGCGGCACGCCCACGCCGCCGTCCGCCGCGACCGCGTCCCACGCGGCCATCAGCAGCCGCACGCCCTTGGACTCGGTGAGCCGGCCGAGGAAGAGCAGGTGCTCGCCGGAACCCTCCCGGCGGACACCGGGCTCGGGCACGAAGTTGTGCTTCACCAGCAGCCGACCGGCCGGCATGCCGGAGCGCACCAGGAGGTCGCGCTGCATCGCGGAGATGCAGAAGAACCGGTCCACGCCGGACCACCACCGCCGCCGGTTGACCGACAGGCTGACCGCGAGCGGCACCGTCGCCAGCCGCGAGTCGCGGTAGCAGCCGTGCCGGACGGCGGGCAGCGCCGCCACCGACCCGACGCACTCGGTGCACGGCCGGCCGTCGCGGTGCAGCGTGCCCGGCGGGCAGACCTGGGTGTAGTTGTGCAGCGTGGCGACGACGGGCACCCCGGCGTCGGCGCAGGCGGCGAGGACCGCCGGCGACAGCAGCGGGAAGACGTTGTGGACGTGCACCACGTCCGGGCGCTCGGCGCGCAGCCGGGCCGTGAGCTCCGTGCGCACGGCCGGGTTCCACGGCACGAGCAGCGGCACCGCGACCTTGCCGAGCAGGGACCGGGCGGCGATGTCGTCGCTGCGCCGCTCGAACAGGTCGACCCGGTGGCCGGCCGCCCGGAGCAGCGCCGACTCCTCGTCGACGACCCGGTTCTCCCCGCTCGGCTGCGCCGAGGAGTAGCGGTTGTGCACCACGAGGACGTGCATGGTCAGGTCACCTCCCGGTTCCGCTCCCGGCGGGCGGTGAGCCGCCACGGGAGCGCGGGCGTCGTCAGGGGCGTCGCCGCGGGCGCGCCCGCGGCGGGTGTGGCGAGCAGTGATGCGGCCAGGGCCAGGTGCAGCAGGTACGGCGAGGCGTCGCCGAGCCCGGCCTCGGTGTACGAGGAGAGGGCGACGTAGCTGATCAGGAAGATCGCGCAGGCCCTCGGCAGCGAGGGCGGGCGCAGCAGCGCGACCCCGAGCAGCGCCACCAGGACCGCCGCCACCAGGACGATGCCGGCCTGGCCCTGCTCGTTGTAGACGGCCAGCCAGCTGTTGTCGATCGGCAGCCCGCCGAAGGACTTGTCGCCCAGGCCGACGCCGAACACCCGCTCCGGGAGCGTCCGGGGCGCCGACAGCAGGGCGTCCCAGACCTTGGCCCGCCCGGTGAGGTTGGAGAAGTTCTCCTTGCTCTGCCCGCGCATGAACCACGACTGCAGCGCGGAGGAGAACGCCACCGCGGCCACCGTGGCGCTCACCACCGCCCAGGTGAAGAACCGGCGGGCGGCGGCGCTGGTCAGCAGGAGCGAGCCGATCGCCAGCGCCAGCCCGACGAGCAGGCCGACCGTGGCGGTCCGGGTGTGGGTCATCGCGAGCAGGACGAGCGTGGGCACGATGACCACGGCCGCGCTCGTCCCGGTGGTCTCGCGGCCCAGCAGGAGCAGCACGGTGAGGCCGATGATCACCGCGGAGTACTGTCCGATCTGCGGCGGGGTCAGCGGCCACAGCGCGCCGACCAGCCGCCCGCCGTAGTACTCGGGCATGGCGGTGCCCGGTGAGATGACCAGCCCGGCGGCCACCAGCACGAGCACCCCGAAGTACATCCGGATGTGGGTCCGCACGAACAGCAGTCCGCCGGTCCACCAGCGGCTGAGCAGCCACAGCGTGGCGATGAAGATCGTCAGCCGGGCGCAGCGGAACAGCGCCCCGGCCCCGACCTCCAGGCGCAGGCTGGAGATCAGGCTCGGCACCAGCAGCAGGCTGAGCAGGACCAGGAAGCTGCCGGCCCGCACGCGCAGCCGCAGGTTGAGCGCGAGCGCCAGCGCGAACGCGGAGACCAGCGCGCCCATGGTGGCCATCTGGATCAGCGAGCGGGGCAGCCGGACGATGGTCTTCGCCCCGGCGGAGCCGAGCGTGTTGAGGCCCAGCAGCGCCCAGACGATCCAGACGGCCTTCGGGGTGCCGCGCACCGCGTCCGTGCCCATCTCAACCACCGGCCCGTGGGGCGAAGGTGCTGCCGGCGTCCTGCCGGTAGGGATCGCTCTGCCACTGCGCGGGGTCGAGCGGGCGGTCCGGGTCGTCGGCCACGAAGGTCCACGGTCCCCGGTAGTCGTTGTCGTGCCAGCGGTTGTCCTGCCCGAGGGTGAGCGCCTCGGCCACCCGCTTGCCCTTGTACGGCGACCAGTCCGGATAGGTGCCGTAGTTGGAGAGCACCGCCATCCGGCCGCACTCCGTCGTGCACCCGACCACGGACGGGTCGAGGCTGAAGCGGTTGTCGTGGATGTCCACCCGCTGGGTCTTCCACCGGCAGTCGCCGTAGAGCGGGGCGGTGCCGATCGCCGGCGCCGCGCAGCTCGCGGTGTCCTTCACCAGGCGGGTGCAGTAGCCGGTCGAGGTGTTGGCCGGGCTGTTGCAGAACCGGTCGGCGTTCTCCCACAGGGTGATCCCGGACCAGTTGTCCTCCAGGACGTTGTGGTGGATCTCGATCCGGTCGGTGCGGGCCGGGATCCGCGGCTCCCCGCCGGACTCCGACAGGTAGACCGCCGCGTACGGGAAGTTGTCGCCGTCGGCGGTGTGCTCGCGGCCCTCGGCCCAGGTGTTGCGCCGGACGGTGTTGTCCCGGACGACCGCGTTGTAGCTGGTCTCGTACACCAGCGCGGCACCGTCGTTGGCCTCCAGCAGGTTGTTCTCGATCAGGAAGTCGTTGTTGTTGTTGTCCGCCCACAGCCCGGGTCCGCGGTTGTCGTGCACCCAGTTGCCGCGCACGTCGGCGCCGTCCACGGCCCAGAACTTGATGCCGCCGGTGCAGCCGCAGCCCGGCTCCCGGCGCTCCCAGTCGTCGGTGTTGTTGCCGGTGACCTCGTTGCCCTCCACCACCAGGCCCTTGATGGAGTCACCGGTCTTGTACGCGTTCATGCCGTACTGCCCGTTGCGGCGCAGGCAGCTGGCGCGCAGCTGCTGGTGGGCACCGGCCATCAGCCCGGCGCCGGAGTTGTCCTGGACGGTGGTGTTCTCGATCACCCAGCCGTCGGCCATGTCGTGGTTGACCACGCCCTCGTCGTGCGGCGCGACGAAGCCCTGCACGGTCAGGTGGCGGATGGTGACGCGGGGGGCGGTGCCGCTGAACGCGTAGTTGTTGGTCCGGCGGCCGTCGAGCACCGCGCCCGGCGCGCCGAGGTAGGTGTTCCCCTCCTTGGCCATCACCTGGGCGTAGCGGTCCGGTTGGAGCGTGTGGGTGCCCGGCAGCAGCCAGAACGTGGTGTTCGGGGGGCTGTTCCTGGTCTTCGCGGCCAGGTCGTCGACCACCGCGGGGTCGACCGTCACCGCGCCCGGCGGCGCCGTCGCCGGCCCCGGCGCCGGGTGGTCGCACACCCGGGCCGCGGCCGCCGGCCCGGACGCCGTGGCGGACGGCACGCCGCTCGGCCCCGCCGGGTGGGACGGCGTGCCGGTGCAGCCGGTGACCACCACCAGCAGGGCCAGCGCCAGCGCCGCCACCGCCGCCGGCGCCCCCCGGTTCCGCCTCCTGATCCGCACGCCCCGCCCCTTCCCTAGCCGCCGAACCCGAGGACGGTGGTGAACCCCTGCGCGTCGTCGGCGAAACCGGTGCCGACCAGCGTGGTGGCGGGCACCTTGCGTCCGAAGCCGGGGGAGTACCAGCCCAGCGGCGGTTCGCTCTCGCCGCGGTGCGCCCGCCAGGACAGCTGCCCGGGCAGGTCGAGCACGGCGGAGCGGTCCTCGCCGTCGCGGGTCCAGGTCAGCACCGCCCGGTTGTCCGTCAGCTCGGCGGTGACCGCCGGGCCGAGGTGGAACGCCAGGCGCACGGCCCGGCGCGGGCCGCGCACCTCGTCGGTGATCCGCAGCTCCCGGCTCCCGGCGGCCAGCTCCACCCGGCGGCGGTGCACGGTGTCCTGGTAGCCGTCGTGCTCGGCGCACCAGCGGGCCGTCGTCCCGCCGGAGGACTCCGCGGCGAGGACGCGGCTGCGGGCGTGCCGGGTCCACAGGAACGGGCCGCCGGAGACGGACTGGTCGGCGCCGTCCAGCTCCAGGGTGTTGTGGCCCAGCGTCGAGCGGAAGTACCGCCGCCACTCGGGCTGCCCGTGGTAGCAGAACGTCCCCGGGTCGGCGAGCACGTCGACGCCGTCGTGCCGGACCTCCACGGACAGCGCGTCCGCGTGGGCGTGCGCGGCGATGGACAGGAAGCCGTGCGGCCCGCCGTCGCAGCGGCACCAGATGTCCTCCCCGCCGCGCAGGACGGTCAGGCCCGCGTCGGGGAAGTGCGCCGGCCGGGCGGCCGGGCGGCGCACCGTGCCGTCCTTGCCGTACGGCCGGACGAGCGCGGCCAGCAGCGGGGTGCGCACGTCGCCGCCGCTCACCGCCGGCCACCAGGGGAGCCGGCCGAACACGGCCTCCCCGGTGGCCAGCAGCGAGCCCCAGCGGTCGGTGCCCGCGCCGTCCAGCACCAGGCCGTGCCCGTCGTCGGCGTCGCCCTGGCGCGGCGGCCGCAGCCGGTTGTCCACGACGGCCGCGAGCGCGTCGGTCATCCGCAGCAGGACGAGCCGCACGGTCCGGGGGACCGGCACGGCGGCGGCGTCCGCCTCGGCGACCGCGGCCAGGCCGAGTTCCAGGACGAGCCCGTGGTACTCGGTGGCCAGTTCGCGGTTGAGGCCGGAGGGGAAGGTGTTGGCGCGCAGGTTCCGCTCCAGCGACCGCAGCGCGGCGGAGCGCCAGCGCGCCGAGGAGGGGAACCAGCCGAACGCGCAGGCCGCGGCGAACTGCCCGGCGTCCTCGGCGATCACGTGGTTGTTCGCCGAGGACCCGCGGCTGGGGAAGGCCGCCAGCCAGCGCTGGTGGTGCCAGATCTGCTCCAGCGCCACCGGGTTCTCCTCGAACAGCGCGGCCGCGCCCGGCCAGCCGTCGAGCAGCCGGCGCACCCACACCCAGGACAGCAGCCGGATGCCCAGCTCGATGCCGCTGATCCAGTGCACGCCGCGCAGCGGGGGGTTGGCCGCCCACCAGGACCGCAGGTGCCCGGCCACGCGCTCGGCGTACCGCTCCTCCCCGGTGAGCGCGTAGGCGGCGGCGAGCACGGTCAGGTACTGGTGCCGGGACGGCTCCCAGATCTGCTTGATGTCCCCGACCGCGTCCTCGTCGCGGTACGGCACGTCGAAGGCGTAGCCGGACGGCGCCCGGCGCCCGGTCCTCGGGTCGCGCGACCAGTCGGGGTCGGCCAGGTCGTCGCGCTCCACCCCGAAGTACTCGGCGTGCCCGTCCATCAGCCGGTCCGCCTCGGCGACCAGGCGCTTGACCGCGTCCGGCGGCACCGCGGCGAGCGCCCCGGCGGGCAGCACGGCGGTGAACCGGGCGCCGGCGACGGGCGGGCACGGCGGCGGCGCCGCGCGCCACCGCCTGCGGCGCACCGCGTCGCCCACCCGGCCGCCGACCTCCCGCGGCCCCATCCGGGACAGGCGCCGCAGGTACCAGCCCGCGCTCATGGTCATCGCGGCCTCGCCAGCGACACCGGCGCGCCGCCGGCCAGCGCGGCCTGCACGGCGAGGGTGGCCGCCGTGGTGGCGACCAGCGACTCCAGCGGCACCGGCATCGGCCCGCCGGTCCGCACGGCCTTGACGAACGCGGCCAGTTCGTTGGACTGGCCCTTGTCGCGGGCCTTGGGCAGCCGCGAGCTGACCCACCGCTTGCGGCCGTACACCGAGGCGCGGACGAAGTCGTCGAGCTTCAGGACCTTGCCGTCGGCGAGGAGGTCCAGCGTCTCCTTGGGGAAGCCGGGCGCGCCGGTGGTGACGTAGCCGAGGGTGGCGGTGGAGCCGTCCGGGTAGCCCAGCACGACCTGGAGGTCCTCGTTGCCCGCCGGGGCGACCGCGTACACCGAGACCGGGTCGGCCCCCAGCAGCCAGCTCGCGGTGTCGATGAAGTGCCCGCCCTCGCCCGCGAACCGCGAGCCCTCGGTGCCCTGCTGGAGGTACCAGCTGCCGTGCTGCAACCGGCCCGCGTTGACCAGGTAGCGCAGGCTCGCCGGGCCGGTCCGGGCGCCGAACCGGCTCCTGGCCTCCCGCAGCAGCGGCGCGAACCGGCGGTTGAAGCCGACCTGCAGCCGGTCGTTGCCGGACTCCTCCACCGCGGCGAGCACACCGGCCAGTTCGTCCTCGGTCAGGGCCAGCGGCTTCTCCACGAACACGGCCTTGCCGGCGAGCAGCGCCCGGCGGGTCAGCTCGGCGTGCGAGCTGTGCCGGGTCACCACGAACACCGCGTCGACGGCCGGGTCGCCGAGCACGGCGTCGAGGTCGGTGGTGGCCTGGGCGAAGCCGAACTTCCGCTGCGCGTTCGCCGCGGACAGCGCCGTGGTGGTGACGACCGTGGACAGCGTGACGCCCTCGCGCCGGGCCAGGTGCGGCAGCAGCATCGACGTCGCGTAGTTCCCCGCGCCGACGAACGCCAGCCGCACCGGCGCGCCGGCCGGGCGCACCGGCGCGGACGCCCGGTCGCCGCGCCGCACCTCGGGCACCGCGGGGACCGCCACGGCGGGTGCCTCCGGCGTTTTGGCCGGCGCGCCCCCGGCGTAGCGGAACAGCACCGCGACGGCCTTCAGGTCGCCGTCCTTCAGGCGCCGGTAGGTCTCCACGGCGTCGTCGAACTCGGCGATGTGGGAGACCAGGGGCTCCACGTCGACCCGGCCGCGGGCGAGGAGGTCGAGGAAGCACGCCAGGTTGCGGCGCTCGGTCCAGCGCACGTAGCCGATCGGGTAGTCCCGCCCCTCCAGCTCGTACTCCGGGTCGTAGCGCCCGGGGCCGTAGGAGCGGGAGAACCGGACGTCCAGCTCCTTCTCGTAGTACGCGTTCCACGGCAGGTCGAGCCGGCACTTGCCGATGTCGACGACCCGGCCGCGGTCCCGGGCCAGCCGGGCGGCCAGCTCGACGGGCTGGTTGCTGCCGCCGCCGGCCGCCAGGAACACGTGGTCCACGCCGTGACCGCCGGTGAGCTCGGCGACCGCGCCCTCGACCGCGGCCGAGCCGGGATCGCCGCAGGCCGCGGCGCCCAGGCGCTCGGCGAGCTCGCAGCGCGCCGGGTCCGGGTCGGCCCCGACGACCCGCACCCCCGCCGCGGTGAGCAGCTGCACCACCAGCTGGCCGATCAGCCCCAGGCCGATGACCAGCGCCACCTCGCCCAGCTGCGGCTCGCCCTGGCGCACGCCCTGGAGGGCGATCGACCCGACGGTGCCGAACGCCGCGTGCTGCGGCGCGAGGCCGTCCGGCACGGGGGTGTAGAGGTTCTTCGGCACCCAGTTCAGCTCGGCGTGCAGCGCGTGCTCGTTGCCGGCGCAGGCCACCAGGTCGCCGACCTTGACGTCGTCGATCCCGGCGCCGACCTGCTCGACCACCCCGCACAGCGAGTAGCCCAGCGGGGTGTAGGAGTCCAGCTTGCCCATCACCTTGCGGTACGTGGCGGGCAGTCCGTTGACGGCCACGCTCTGCATGACCTTGGCCACCTGGTCCGGACGCGAGCGGGCCTTGCCCACCATCGACATGCCGGCCTCGGACACCTTCATCAGCTCGGTCCCGGTGGAGATCAGCGAGTAGGCGCTGCGGACCAGCACACCGCCCGGCTTGCACCCCGGCACCGGCACGTCGAGCACCGCCAGCTCGCCGCTCTTGTAGTTCTGCACAACCTGTTTCACCGGAAGTCCCCTTGTTCCTCTGCCGTTTGGTGAGCGCCGTGCCCGGGCGCTACGTCGTCGAATGGGTGCTGTGGCCGGAGCGTGCGGTCGCGCCGCGGTACCAGTGTTCGAGGGTCAGCACGTGCCACAGGTGCTTGGAGTAGTCCTGGTGCCCGGCGGCGTCCTCGGCGACCAGCCGCGCCAGCGCGTCGCGGCGCAGGAAGCCGGAGCGGACCAGCTCGCCGTCGTTCACCACCTCGCGCACCAGCGGCGCGAGGTCCCGGCTCATCCAGGCCCGCAGCGGGGCGCTGAACAGGCCCTTGGGCCGGTACACGATCTCCCGGGGCAGGACGGAGGTGGCCGCCTCCTTGAGCACCGCCTTGCCCTGGCGTCCGACGATCTTGCGGTCGCCGGGCACGGCGAACGCCGCCCTGACCACCTCGACGTCCACGTACGGCACCCGCACCTCGGTGGAGGCGGCCATGCTGGAGCGGTCGGTGTACGCGAGGTTCAGGCCCGGCAGGAACATCCGGGCGTCGCCCAGGCACATCCGGTTGACGAAGTCGTCGAGGTCGTTGTCCTCGTAGACGTCCGCGTGCTCGGTCAGCACGTCCTCGACCGTCCCGGCGAGGTCCGGATCGACCAGGGCGAGCAACTCCTCCCGGTCGTACATGGTGTAGCTGCGCCGGAAGGCGGTCTCCTCCGGGAGCTCGGCGAAGGAGAGGAAGCGCTTGGCGAACCGCACCGAGCGCAGCCCCCGGCGGGCCGTGGCGACCGGCAGCCGGTCCACCGCCATGGCCAGTCCGCGCCGCAGCGGGCGCGGGACGCGCTGGTAGCGCAGCGCCAGCCGGTTGGCCAGGTGCTTGCGGTAGCCGGCGAACAGCTCGTCGGCGCCCATCCCCGAGAGCATCACCTTGACCCCGGCCTCCCGGGCGGCCGAGCAGATCAGGAAGGTGTTGATCGCGGCGGGGTCGCCGATCGGCTCGTCCAGGTGGTAGGTCATCCGCGGCAGCAGGTCGAGCACGTCCGGGGCGATCTCGATCTCGTGCAGGTCGACGCCGAACCGCTGCGCCACCTGCCGGGCGTAGCGCAGGTCGTCCGGCATCGCCTCGAACCTGGCGTCCTCGGCGCGGAAGCCGATGGTGTAGGCGGAGATCCCGGGCCGGTCGCGGGCCGCCAGCGCGGTCAGGTAGCTGGAGTCCAGGCCGCCGGAGAGGAAGGTCGCCACCGGGACGTCGGAGAGCAGATGACGCCGGGTCGACTCCTCGACGACGGCCGCGAGGTCCGGCAGCTCGCCGGCGCGGGCCCGCTCGCGGCCCTCGGCGGCGACCTCCCGCAGGTGCCAGAACCGGCCCCGCTCCACCCGGCCGTCCGGCCGGCACCGCAGCCAGCTGCCCGGCGGCAGCTTCTCCGCCTCGCGGAACGCGCACCGCGAGTCCGGCACCCAGTAGTACAGCAGCGAGGCCACCAGCGCCGCGTGGTCCACCTCCAGCGACCCGCCGGTGGCGGCCGCCAGCGCCTTGAGCTCGGAGGCGAAGACCAGTCCCTCGCCGCGCCGGATCAGGAACAGCGGCTTGATGCCGAGCTGGTCGCGGACGAGCACCAGCTCGCCGGTGCGCTCGTCGAAGATCCCGAACGCGAACATGCCGCGCAGCCGGGGCAGGCAGTCCGTGCCCCAGCGCCGCCACGCCTCCAGCAGCACCTCGGTGTCGGAGGTGCCGCGGAAGCGCACCCCGGCGGCCTTCAGTTCGGCCCGCAGCTCGGGCGCGTTGTACAGCTCGCCGTTGTACGTCAGGACGAGGCCGTCGGAGACCATCGGCTGGGCGCCGGTCTCCGACAGGTCGACGATGGCGAGCCGGCGGTGCCCCAGGTGCACCTCGCCGTCCCCGACGGGATGGCCGTAGCGGCCCGCGCCGTCCGGCCCTCGGTGGGCGAGGGTGTCGGTGAGCAGGTCGGTCACGACCTTCCCGTCCGGCCACCGGTACGTGCCCGCGATGCCACACATGTCCTACCGCACCTCCTGGTCACTGTCCGGGACCCGTGTGGTCCACAAGGTCGTGCGTCCGGTCCGCCGCCGGCCGGTCCCGTTCTGCCGGACCGGCCGCTCGTAGCGCCCGCGCGTCACGATGTGCGGCCGGTCCCACAGCGTGCCGTCGGTCCGGTCGCGCGGATCGGGGTCGATCAGCACCACGCCGATCACCGCGATGCGCTGGTCGGCGAGCTGGCGTGCCACGGTGTGCAGCCACGCGGCGCTGCCGCGCCCGGCCCGCACCACCAGCACGGTCCGCTCGCCCAGGTACCGCAGGTCGCTCCACGCCGTGCCGGGCGCCACCGAGCCGACGCCGATCCGGCGCTCCTGGGACGGCGCGTCCCCGGCCTGCTCGCCGCGGACCACGGTCGGGCCGTCCGGCGCCGGGCGACGCTTGGCGAGCTGCGGGCCGGGCAGGCCGTCGACGACCACCACCGGGCCCTCCGGCGCCAGCGCGCCCGCGAGGTCCAGGGCGATCGCGGCGGTGCTGCGGGCACAGCCCAGGTCCAGCAGCGACACCGGGTCCGGGGACTCGCGCACGGCGCGCGCCAGGGTCGTGGTGAGCCTGGTCCGGGCCGTACGGGTCCGCGGGAGCTGCCACCGCCCGGCCGGCGGCCGGGGCACCCGGCGCAGCTCGGCGAGCACCGACGCCCCGAGGTGGGCCGCGATGTCCCGGCGCAGCACCGGGCGGTCCGCCACCACCACGCCGATCGCGCTCACCGTGAGCCCGAGGACGAGCCCGAGGACGAGCCCGATCGCGGCGTCGGTGGCGGCGGTTCTGGCGAGCGAGAGCGGCACCGCGTGCGGGGCGTCCACGATCTGGGTGCCGGCCACCAGCCGGGGCGTACCGGTGTGCGCCTCCGCGGCGCGCCGGGTGAAGTCGGTGATCCGCGAGCTGAGTTCGGCCCGGCTGGCGTACAGCGCCTCCAGCCGGGCGGACGCCTTCGGCCCGCTCTGCTGCGGGGTGTCCCCGATCTCCTGGTTGACCTGGGCGAGTTCCTGCTGCATCCGGTCGCGCTGGTCGAGCAGGGACTTCGCCTCGGCGTCCGCGGCCTCGTTGATCCGCCGCACGTGGTCCGCGACGAACGCGTCGGCCAGCGCCTTCGCCCGGGCCACCGCCTCCTCCTCGGTACGTGCCTTCACGGTGATCTGCAGCAGGTTGTTGGTCAGGCCGAGGCCCCCGTAGTCCGCCAGGAAGTCCACCGGCCGGTCCGCGGACCCGACGGCCTTCAGGGCCGCACCCGCGATCCCCACCGTCTGCAGCAGGGCGGCGTCGGTGCGGATCAGGGTGCCGGGATCGTTCGGGGAGTCCGCCTGGTGCGCGACCAGCACCGTGGTCACCGCGCTCGGCGGCGCCGGGCGCAGCACCGCCGCCGCCGTCCCGGCCAGCAGCCCGAGCAGCGCCAGGCAGCACCAGAAGCGCCGGCGCCTGCGCACCGCGACCACCAGCCCCTGGAGGTCGACCAGGGGAGTGGCGGCCGGCGACTCCGACGTCGTACTCGTCGTCACCCCGAGCCTCTCCCCGTCTCGTCGCCGACCGTGAGCGCCGGCCGGGCGCCGCTCGCGAGCGCCGGCGCGGCGCCCTCCACGAGCGCCGGCGCGCCGCCTTCCGTGAGCGCGGGCGCGGCCGCGTCCGACCGGCGGCCGGACGAGCGCTTCGCCCGGTCCCGCACCGCGGCGGCGACGACGACGCCGACGATCTCGTGCCCGGCGTCCGCGCACGCCCCGGCGACGCCGCGGAGCTCCGCCTCGGTCCAGTTGCCCGCGCTCAGCACGACCAGGACCCCGGACTCCTCGTCACGGTCCGCCACCAGCGGCCGGGACACCGGAACCCCGACCACCCGCAGCAGCGGATCGCCCCCCGCCTCGGCGGCGAGCCGACCGGCCGCCCGGCGGGCCGTCCCGTCGCCGTCCGGGACGACGACCAGCAGCTCCCGGGGGGACACCGGCCGCTCCCGCAGACGGGCGCACACCCGCCGGTAGCGGACCTGCCGGCCGGCCTCGTCCCCGGAAGCGTGCGGGACCGGCAGGTCCCACCGGACGTCGGTGCCCAGCAGCCGGCGCGCCAGGCCCCGCGGGCCGCCCGCCTCGGGGCGCCGCGCCGCGCGGTCACCGGGGACGTCGACGGTGCCGAGGAGCACCGAGCCCAGCGCCCCGGCGATCTCCGCCTCGGTGCGCAGCCGGCGGCTCGCCCGGGCCGCGGCGAGATGGCCGATGACCGCGAGCAGGAGGAACGCCAGCGCCCCGCCGGCGACGAGGTGCGCCGCCGTCGGCGGAGTCGCCGCCTCCGGCCGGGGGGCCGGTCCCAGCACGACCATGCCGGCCTTGCCGGCCGCCGGGTCGACCTGCTCCAGCTTGCCGACCGCCTCCTGCAGCGCGGTGCGCAGCTTCGCCAGCTCGGTGCGGGTCTGCACGCTCTCCACGGTCTGTCCCGGATTCGCCGAGTCCGCCAGCTCGGTGATGCGGCGGCTGGCCTGCGCCACCAGCTGCCGCAGGGCCTGCGGCTGCGAGGCCTCGGCATCGGTGCCGTCGCCCGTGAGCCGGGCGGCGAACGCCACGAACTGCTGCGCCACCTGGTCGGCGAGCTGCTGCGCCTGCTCCGGGGTGTCGCCGGTGCCCGAGATCTTGATGATGTTCCCGTCCGCGGCCGTGGCGCTCACCCGGTCCCGCAGCCCGTCGCCGGTCCACGGCCGCCCGAGCGTGGCGGCCGCGCGGTCGAGCACCACCGAACTGGTCGCGAGCTGCGCCTGGGTCATCAGCTCGCGCTCCTGCCACGCCCCCGGCAGCAGGACCGAGGCCGCGGTGGAGTACCGCGGCGGGAACAGCAGCGAACTGCCGTAGCCGACGAGCGCACCCACCACGGCGAGGACGGCGAGCAGCCGCCAGCGCCGGCGGAGGATCCGGCCGACCGTGACCAGGCGTATCGCTTCCTCGCTCAACGGCGCGGCCTCTTCCCGGCCCGGCCCCGGCGGCCGGCCCGCCCCTGAGCGCCGTCCCGGCAGGCGGCGTCGTAGGCGGCGAGCAGCGAGCGCTGGGAGTTCCGCCAGGCGAGCGGCCCGTTGATCCGCTCCTGGCCGAGCTTGCCCATCCAGGCCCGCCGGTCCGGGTCGTCCAGCAGCTCCGCGACGAGCTCGGCGAACTTCGACTCGTCGTTGGCCGGCGCGTAGACGGCCGCGTCACCGGCGGAGACCCGGGCCTCGCGCAGGTCGAAGGAGACGATCGGCCGGCCCATGACCATGTACTCCAGGACCTTGTTCATGGTCGACACGTCGTTGAGCGGATTGCGCGGGTCGGGGGAGAGGCACACGTCCGAGGTGGACAGGTAGCGCGCCAGGTCGGCGTCCGGAATCCGCCCGGTGAACTCCACCTGGTCCGCGAGCCCGAGCCGCCGGGCCAGCTCCACCATCGCGTCGAAGGTGTCGCCGGCGCCGACGAACACCGCGTGCCAGTCGGTCCGCCCGACCTCGTCGCGCAGCCTGGCCAGGGCCCGCAGTGCGTAGTCGACGCCGTCCTGGGGGCCCATGACGCCGAGGTAGCACAGCAGGTGGGGCTTGCCGCGCTTGAGCTCCGGCTCGGGCGGCACCGGCCGGAACCGGTCGGTGTCGGGCGCGCTGCGCACCACGAAGACGTCCTCCGGCCGCAGGCCGCCCCGGTGCAGCGCGGTGTCCCGGTAGCTCTCGTTCGTGGCGAGCACGACGTCGGCGGCCCGGTAGGTCAGCCGTTCCAGCGCGCACACGCCGCGGTAGAGGAGGTCCTCGCCGCGGTCGAACCGGGACAGGTACAGCTCCGGGACCAGGTCGTGCTGGTCGAACACGAACCGGGCGCCGCGCCGCTTCAGCCACAGCGCCGGCAGGAACAGCAGGTCGGGCGGGTTGCAGGCGTGGACCACGTCGACCGGGCCGACCCTGCGGGCCAGCCGGGCCGTGTGCCACAGCGCCGATCCGTACTCCCGGAGGTAGCCGGCCGGCCCTCCGGTGGCCGCGCGCAACGGGTAGCGGTGGATCCGCACCCCGTCGATCACCGCCTCCGCCTCGGTGTCCCGCTTGCTCCCGCGCGGACAGATGACGTCCACCGTCCAGCCGGCGTCGCGCAGCGTCGTGCACTCCTGCCACACCCGCCGGTCGAACGGCACCGAGAGGTTCTCCACCAGGACCAGCGCGCGACGGCCCCGCCCGTCGCGGCCGGTGACGTCACCAGGCAAGGCCCACGTACCCCGGCTCGGCCCGGCGCGCGTCGGCGTCGGGCAGGTGGACGAGGTCGACGATCAGCGGGCCGTCCCCGTGCGGCAGCGCCGCCAGCACGGCCGGGTCCTTCGTCCCCACCACGCACACCTCGGCGTGGCCGAGCACCTCCTCGACGGAGTCGGTGAGCAGCTGCGCGAGGTGCGGCAGCCTGGTCTCGATGTACTCGCGGTTCGCGCCGAGCAGCCGGGAGAGGTTCACATTGGGGTCGTGGATCCGCAGGTCGTAGCCCTTGCCGAAGAGCCGCTCCGCCAGCTCGACGAGCGGGCTCTCGCGCAGGTCGTCGGTGCCGGGCTTGAAGGACAGGCCGAACAGGCCCACCCGCCGCTTTCCGGTGCGCTCGACCAACTCCAGGGCGCGCCGCAGGTGTTCGGCGTTGGAGGGCAGCACGTGGGAGAGGATCGGCACCGCGACGTCGGCCCGCTGCGCCGCGTGGACCAGGCTGCGGAGGTCCTTGGGCAGGCAGGAGCCGCCGAAGGCGAAGCCGGGCCGCAGGTAGGCGGGGCTGATGTTCAGCTTGTGGTCGGCCAGGAACACGTCGATCACCTGATGCGAGTCCACCCCGAGCGCCCGGCAGACCGCGCCCAGCTCGTTGGCGAAGCCGATCTTGAGGCCGTGGAAGGCGTTGTCCGCGTACTTGATCGCCTCGGCGGTGGGGACCGGCACCCGGAACACCTCGCCGGGCAGGCCCTCGTAGAGCGCCGCGACGACGTCGCCGCTCTGCGGGTCGAGCTCGCCGATGACGGTCTTGGGCGGGTCGAAGAAGTCCCGCACGCTGGTGCCCTCGCGCAGGAACTCCGGGTTGACCGCGACCCCGAAGTCCACCCCGGCGGTGCCGGCGTACTTCTCCAGGATCGGCACCAGCAGGTTCAGGCAGGTGCCCGGGAGCATGGTGCTGCGGAACACGACGGTCTGCCGCCCGCCCCGCTCGGCCACCGCGGCACCGATCTCCTCGGTGACCCGCTCCAGGTAGGTGGTGCACAGGCTGCCGTTGGGCTCCGACGGGGTGCCCACGCAGACCAGCGACACGTCGCTGCCCATGATCGCCTCGCGGACGTCCGTCGTCGCCCGCAACGTCCCGGCCCGCACGACCTCGGCGATCATCTCGCCGATCCGCTCCTCGACCACCGGGGCCTTGCCGTCGTTGACCAGGTCCACCTTCACCTGGTTGACGTCCACCCCGATGACCTCGTGGCCCAGGCTGGCCAGGCACGCGGCCGACACGCAGCCCACGTAGCCGAGCCCCAGGACACTGACCCTCATGAAACGTTCCTCCCCTCGGGCAGGCCCTTGTGGCCGGCCATCCGCGCGTCGATCGGACGACGCCCCCCACGCATCCCGCGCACCCCGCGGGTTCCACACGTTCCGCACGCCCCGCGCATCAGTAGGCCCCCTGCCCCTGGAGCACCGCGCGCAGCGTCTTCCACAGGATCACCGCGTCCAGCGCGAGCGACCAGTCCTCCACGTACCGCAGGTCCAGCCGGACGGCCTCCTCCCAGGGGAGGTCGCTGCGCCCGCTGATCTGCCACAGGCCGGTGAGCCCGGGCTTGACGAGCAGCCGCCGCCGGATGTCCGGCCCGTACGCCGCCGACTCCTCCGGCAGCGGCGGCCGTGGACCGACGAGCGACATCGAGCCGGCCAACACGTTGAACAGCTGCGGGAGTTCGTCGATCGAGTAGCGGCGCAGCACTCCGCCCACCCTGGTCACCCGGGGATCGTGGCGGAGCTTGAACAACAGCCCGGCGCCCTCGTTGTAGGCGGCCAGCTCGGCCCTGGCCCGGTCGGCCCCGGCGGTCATGGTGCGGAACTTGACCAGGGTGAACTGCCGGCCGTCCTTGCCGACCCGGGGCTGCCGGTAGAACGCCCCGCCCGCGCTGTCCGCCATCACCAGCAGCCCGACGAACACCATCAGCGGTGCGAACAGGATCAGCAGGATCACCGCGCCCAGCCGGTCGACGACCTCCTTGACGGCCCGCGGCCCCCCGGTGAAGGTCGGCATGCTGACCCGCAGCATCGGGATGCCGAGCACCGCGTCGACGTGCAGCCGCGGCCCGGCGACCTCCATCAGCACCGGGGCCACGACCATCTCCGCGTCGCCGCCCTCCAGGTTCCAGGCCAGCCGTTGCAGCCGGTCCGGCGTCCAGTACGGGTCCGGGGTGATCGCCACCACGCGGAACCCGTCGCGGCGCACGTGGTTGGCGACGTCCGACAGCCGGCCGACCACCGGCACGCCGTCCAGTCGGTCACCGCCCGGGCCGAGGGTGTACGGCGTGCACACCGCCTCGACCTTCCAGCCGAGGTGGGGGAACTTGCGGGTGCGGGCGATCAGGTCGCGCACCGTCGCCGGGCTCCCGGCGGCCAGCACCGGGCGCAGGCACCGGCCCTCGTTGCGCCTGCGGTGCAGCCAGACGCGCAGCAGGTACCGCTCGGTCATGGTGACGGCCGTGATCGCCGGGATCGCCACGAAGATCCAGAGCTTGATGTTGTGCGAGGTGAGGGCGATCCCGCCGAGCGACAGGACGACGGCCGCGGTGAACAGCGCGCGCCCGAGCCGGCGGAACTCCTCGGCGCCCTGGCCGAGCACGGCCGGGGCCCACGACCGGGTCACCGCCAGTGAACCCAGCACCAGAAGCTCGGTGCCGAAGGCGAGAATTCCCCATTTCTCGTGCCAGTTAGCGGCGTCCCGGACCCCGAAGAAACCGCCTATCGCGGCGACCACGAATGCGGTGGCCACGGTATCGCTGGTGATCACCGCCCGGCGGTACTGCTGTTCCCAGTCGATCCTCGGTCGGCCGATTCCCGCCTTGACCGGAGGACGCCGCTGTGTCGATTGCGCCGATTGCGCCGACGGTAACGGGCGGACCGTTTCCCCTTCCCCCTGCTTCGCATTCCGTTCCAGGTCACCAGTGGGTTCGACGTGCTCGCTCCACACGATTCCTCCCCCCGGGAGGCTTGCGCCTCCCGTGCTGCTCCTCCCTAGGGGAGCCCCCGCCCTCCCGTCGTGCCGCGCTGTTCCTGCCGGCGGGAGTCCCCACTCCCGCGCACGCCAAATACCGCTCTCGCAGCGCTTGTTGAACATCCCGCCGAGCGTCGGCGGGTTCGCCCCGGCCGGAGCCCCGAGGTGCACGGGAAACTGCCGGCGGGTCGCCCCCTTGCGGCCGGAGCCCCGCGTTCGGGCTCCGGTGAATGATCTCCCCCATACTGCCGCCGGGGACGCGCCTGTCAGCCGTCCCCGGTGCCGGACCAGTGGATCATGACGGTGTCGCTGGTGTCCGGCGGTGAGCAGTGCAGTCAATCTAGAGCATCCGGGAGCTCCAAAGAGGGGGATATGTGAAACGTGCACTCGAAATTTGACGTTGGATCCACCGGACGGCCACCGGTGGCGGTGGCCCGGCGGCGAATGCCCGCGCGGTGACCTGCGGCGACAAAGGTGCGGGAGATCGTCTTGAAAAGGCCGGGTGCGGCGTCCGGACGGCCGGGCACGGCGAGGGACTGGACAAACCTCGCGAGCGCCTCGGCCGTCCGGCGCGGGGCCGGCTCAGCCCGCGGCGCAGGTGCGGGCCAGGCGGGCGCCGGCGGCGGTGAGCCAGTGGGCGGCCCGGGCACGGGCGTCGGCCGGATCGCCGGACAGCTCCGTGAGGGTGAGCGCGCCGGGGCCGGTGGCCTCGCCGGCGACGACCCGGGCGGGGACGCCGGCCCGCCCGGCGCGGGCGAGGACCTCGCCGACGGCCTTGCCGAGCAGGCTGGTGGCGTCGAAGCGGCCCTCGCCGGTGATCACCAGGTCGGCCCCGGCGAGGGCCCGGTCGAGCCCGGTCAGTTCGGCCACCGCCGCCGCGCCGGGGACCACCCGGGCGTCCCAGGCGGTCATCAGGCCGTACGCGGTGCCGCCGGCCGCGCCCGCGCCGGGCAGCGCCGGGTCGCCCCCGAGCAGGTCGGCGAAGCGGCGCAGCCCCGCCTCCAGGACGGCCACGAGGGCCGGGTCGGCGCCCTTCTGCGGCCCGTAGACCGCGGCCGCTCCGGTGGGGCCGAGCAGCGGGTTGGTGACGTCGGCCAGCAGCCGGACACCGCCCGGCGGCGCGGGGCGCAGGGCGCTCCGGTCGAGCCGGTGGGCCCGGGTGAGGGCGCCGCCGCCGTCCGGGAGGAGGGCGCCGGTGTCGTCCAGCAGCCGCAGGCCGAGGGCGGCCAGCAGCCCGGCGCCGCCGTCGGTGGACGCCGAGCCGCCGAGCGCGACGGTCACCCGCCGCGCCCCGGCGTCCAGCGCGGCGGCGATGGTCTCGCCGGTGCCGCGGGTGCCGGCGGTGAGCGGGGCGAGGGCCCCGCCGAGCAGCGGCAGGCCGCCGGTGTCGGCGAGTTCGACCAGTGCGGTGCCGTCCGGCAGCAGCGCGTAGCGTCCGGTGACCGGCCGTCCGTCGGGGCCGGTGCAGCCGGGCACCGGGTGCACGGCTGCACCGGGGAGGGCCGCCGCGAGCGCGTCGAGGGTGCCCTCCCCGCCGTCGGCCATCGGACGGATCAGCAGGTCGTCGTCCGGCCGCACCGAGCGCCAGCCGGCGGCCAGGGCCAGGGCGGCGTCCCGGGCGGCGACGGTGCCCTTGAAGGAGTCCGGCGCGAGGACGACCCTCACGGCCGGGCCAGATGGGCGAGGTGCCGCTCGATCAGGGTGCGCAGCGTCAGCTCGCCCGGGGTGTCCCAGATCTCCTGGTTGAAGATCTCGACCTCGATCCAGCCCCGGTACCCGGCGGCGGTGACCAGGTCGGTGAGGGCGCGGAAGTCGATGTGGCCGTCGCCGACGTGACCGCGGCCGAGCAGGGCGTCGGCGGGCAGCGGCAGGGTCCAGTCGCACACCTGGTAGGAGGCGATCCGCTCCTCCCGCCCGGCGCGGGCGATCTGCTCGGGCAGCGCCGGGTCCCACCAGACGTGGTAGCTGTCCACGACGACGCCCACCTGCCGGGCCGGGTGCGGGGCGGCGAGGTCGAGCGCCTGGCCCAGGGTGGAGACCACCGCCCGGTCGGCGCAGAACATCGGGTGCAGCGGCTCGATCGCCAGCCGTACACCGAAGTCGCCCGCGTGCGGAGCGAGTTCGCCGAGCAGGTCGGCGACGGCGGCCCGGGCGCCGACCAGGTCGCGGCTGCCGGCCGGCAGGCCGCCGACGACCAGCACCAGGGTGTCGGTGCCGAGTTCGGCGGCCTCCTCGATCGCCCGGAGGTTGTCGGCGAGCGCGGCCCGGCGCTCCTCGGGCCCGGCGGCGGTGAGGAAGCCGCCCCGGCACAGGCTGCTGACGGCGAGTCCGGCGTCCCGGCAGAGCTTCGCGGAACGGGCGAGTCCGGTCTCGGCGACCTTGTCGCGCCAGAGCCCGATGGCCGGGATGCCGGCGTCCACGCAGCCCCGCACCGCCTCCGGGAGGCTCCAGCCCCGGGTGGTGATCTGGTTGAGCGACAGCCTCTCCAGGCCGTTCACCGCGGTGGCGCCGCTCATGCCGTCACCCCCGCGACCGCGAGCAGCCGGCGCATCCGGGCGGCCGCGAGATCCGGGTCGGGGAGGACCCCGGCGGCGTCCGCCAGCCGGAACAGCTCCACCAGGTGGGGCACCGAGCGCCCGCTCTGCGCACCGCCCACCATGGTGAAGTGGTCCTGGTGACCCGCCAGCCAGGCGAGGAAGACCACCCCGGTCTTGTAGTGGAAGGTCGGCGCGGCGAACAGGTGCCGGGCCAGCGGCACGGTCGGCGCGAACAGCTCCTCGTAGCGGTCGAGGTCGCCCTCGTCCAGCGCCCGCAGCGCCGCCGCGGCGGTGGCCGCGATCGGGTCGAAGACGCCCAGCAGGGCGTGGCTGTGGCCGAGTTCGTCGCCGCGGATCAGCTCGGGGTAGTGGAAGTCGTCGCCGGTGTACATCCGCACCCCGGCCGGCAGGGCGCGGCGCAGCGCGATCTCCCGGTCGGCGTCCAGCAGGGAGACCTTGATGCCCTCGACCCGGTCGGCGTGCGCGCCGATCAGCTCCAGCACGGTGGCGGCGGCCGCGTCGAGGTCGGCGGAGCCCCAGTAGCCGGCGAGCGCGGGGTCGAACATCTCGCCGAGCCAGTGCAGCAGCACCGGCTGCTCGGAGGCGGCGATCAGCTCGCCGTAGACCTCCAGGTAGTCCTCCGGGCCGCGGGCGGCGGCGGCCAGGGCGCGGCTGGCCATCAGGATCGGCCGGGCGCCGGCCTCCTGGACCACGGCCAGCTGCTCCTGGTAGGCGGCCCGGACGGCGTCCAGCGGGTGGGGGCCGGGGGCGAGCTGGTCGGTGCCGACGCCGCAGGCCAGCAGGCCGCCGCAGGCGCGGGCCGCGGCGCCGGAGCGGGTGATCAGCTCGCGGGTGGCCGGCCAGTCCAGGCCCATGCCGCGCTGGGCGGTGTCCATCGCGTCGGCGACGCCGAGGCCCAGCGACCACAGGTGGTGGCGGAAGGCGAGGGTGGCGTCCCAGTCGACGGCGGCCGGGGCGCCGGGGACGTTCTCGCCCAGCGGGTCGGCGACCACGTGGGCGGCGGCGAAGGCCGTCCGCGAGCGGGCGGCGGCGGTCGAGGCGGGCAGGGCGGCGGCGGTCGAGGCGGGCAGGGCGGCGGGCTCGCGCAGCCGGATCCGGCCGTGGCCGGGCAGATCGATCTCGGTCATGGTGTCAGCGCAATCGTCTCGTCGGCGGGCGGCTGCGGGGCGGGCGGTTCCCCGGCGGCCGGGTGCGTGGTGGCCGGCCAGGGTGTGGCTGGCGGGCCGTCACAGGGACAGCTCGGGGACGTCCAGCCGGCGTCCCTCGCGGGCGGAGCGCAGACCGAGCTCGGCGAGCTGCACGCCCTTGGCACCCTCCAGGAGGTCCCAGTGGTACGGGGATCCGGTGGTCACGTGGCGCAGGAACAGCTCCCACTGCGCCTTGAAACCGTTGTCGAACTCCTCGTTGTCCGGCACCCGCTGCCACTGCGCGCGGAACGGCTCGGTCGCCGGCAGGTCCGGGTTCCAGACCGGCTTGGGGGTGGCCGCACGGTGCTGGAAGCGGCACTCGCGCAGCCCGGCGACGGCGCTGCCCTCGGTGCCGTCCACCTGGAACTCCACCAGCTCGTCGCGGTCCACCCGCACCGCCCAGGAGGAGTTGATCTGGGCGGTGATGCCGCCCTCCAGCTCGAACACGCCGTACGCGGCGTCGTCGGCGGTGGCCGGGTAGACCTGCCCGCGCTCGTCGGTGCGCTCGGGGATGTGGGTGGCGGTGTGCGCGTACACCGAGCGCACCGGGGCGATGATGCCGTCCAGCACGTAGCGCCAGTGCGGGAACATGTCGAGGACCATGCCGCCGCCGTCCTCGTCGCGGTAGTTCCAGGACGGCCGCTGGGCCTGCTGCCAGTCGCCCTCGAAGACCCAGTAGCCGAACTCGCCGCGCACCGAGAGGATCCGGCCGAAGAACCCGCCGTCCACCAGCCGCTTGAGCTTGCGCAGGCCGGGGAGGAAGAGCTTGTCCTGCACGGCGCCGTTGCACACCCCGGCGTCGCGGGCCAGCCGGGCGAGGTCGAGCGCGGCCTCCAGCGACTCGGCGGTGGGCTTCTCGGTGTAGATGTGCTTGCCGGCGGCGATCGCGGTGCGCAGCGCGGCCTCCCGGGCGGGGGTGACCTGGGCGTCGAAGTAGACCTCGGCGAGCGGGTGGGCGAGGGCCTCGTCGAGCGAGGTGGTCCAGTGGGTGAGGCCGTGCCGGTCGGCGAGGTCCTTGAGCTTGTCGGCGCTGCGGCCGACCAGGATGGGCTCGGGCCACAGCGTCTCGCCGTCGCCGAGCGGCAGGCCGCCCTGGTCGCGGATGGCCAGGATGGAGCGGACCAGGTGCTGGCGGTAGCCCATCCGGCCGGTGACGCCGTTCATGACGATGCCGATCACCCTGCGGGACATGGGGGTTCTCCGATTCGTTGCTGGTGCGGGGGAGCGCGTGGTGCGGGGGTGGTGCGAGGCGCTGCGCGGGCGCGCGGCCAGGGGGCGCGCGCCGGGGCTCACGCGGTGCGGTCGACGTCCTCGGCGAGGACGGGGTGGGCGAACGGCTGCCCGGCGGTGTAGCGGGCGAGTTCGTCCGCGGCGGCGGCGGCCATCCGGTGCAGCTCGCCGCCGAGGGAGCCGGCGACATGGGGGGTGAGCACGACGTTCGGCAGGTCGTAGAGCGGGGAGTCGGCGGGCAGCACCTCGGGCTCGGTGACGTCGATGACGGCGTCCAGCCGCCCGGAGGCCGTCTCGCGCACCAGCGCCTGCTGGTCGACCAGGGAGCCGCGGGAGGTGTTGACCAGGGTGGCGCCGTCGCGCATCAGCGCGAGCCGGCGGCCGTCGATCATGTGCCGGGTCTCCGGGAGCTCGGGGGCGTGCACGCTCACCACGTCGGAGGCGGCGCACAGTTCGTCCAGCCCGACGGCGCGCGCACCGAGCCGGGCGGCCTCGGCGGGGTCGACGTAGGGGTCGTGCAGCAGCAGGTCGAGGTCGTGCGGGCGCAGCAGCTCCAGCACCCGCCGGCCGATCCGGGAGGCGCCGACGATGCCCACGGTGCGCCGGTAGTTGCCCGCCGTGGCGTAGGCCAGCTGCCAGTCGTACGGCGCGCGGCGGCGCCGGTACTCCTCGCGGATCGGCAGCAGCCGCTTGTTGGCGAGCAGCACGACGGCGACGGTGTACTCGGCGACCGGCAGTGCGTTGGCCCAGGCCGCCGAGGTGACCTGCAGACCGCGGCGCCAGCAGGCGTCGGTGACGTGGTGCTTGACCGAGCCGGCCGCGTGGATGACGGCGGTCAGCCGCGGCGCGGCGGCCAGCACCTCCTCGTCGATCGGCGGGCAGCCCCAGCTGGAGACGATCACCTCGGCGTCGGCGAGCGCCGCGCGGGCCCCGGGGGTGCTGAAGTCGTCCAGGACGAGATCCGGGTCGAGGTCGGCCAGCGCGGTGAGCCGGGCCATGGTGTGCGGGTCGATCAGGCGGTCGGCGAGCTCGCGGTGCATGGCGAGGACGGCGCGGGGACGGCAGGCTGGCCGGCTGTCGGGCACGGTGGTCTCCCGGTCGGGCGAAGGGGCGGGTTCGGTGGCGGCGGGGCCGGGAGCGGGGGTCACTTGACGCTCCCCGCGGTCAGACCGGCCTTCCAGTGCCGCTGGAGCAGCACGAACGCGAGCACGAGCGGCACGACGGCGAGCAGCGAGCCGGTGATGACCAGCGGGTAGTACTCGGGGAAGGCCTTGGTCTGGGCGTTCCAGCTGAACAGGCCGAGGCTGACCGGGAAGAGCCGGTTGTCGGAGAGCATCACCAGCGGGAGGAAGAAGTTGTTCCAGATCGCGGTGAACTGGAACAGCAGCACGGTGACGAAGCCCGGCATCACCATCCGCAGCCCGATCGACCAGAAGGTCCGCAGCTCCCCGGCGCCGTCCATCCGGGCGGCCTCCAGGACCTCGTTCGGCACGTAGCCGGCGCAGAACACCCGGGCCAGGTACACGCCGAACGGGTTCACCAGGGAGGGGATGAACACGGCCCAGAAGGTGTTGACGATGCCGAGCTCGGAGGCCAGCAGGTACATCGGCAGGGCGAGCGCCGTGGTGGGCACCAGCACGCCCAGCAGCACCAGGCCGAACAGCTTCTCCTTGCCGGGGAAGCGGTAGACGTGGAAGGCGTAGCCGGCCGCGACGCACACCAGCGCGCACAGCAGCGAACCGATCCCGGCGTACAGCAGCGAGTTGAGGTACCAGCGGAAGTAGATGCCGTCGCCGGTGGAGGCCAGGTCGCTCAGGTTCTGCCCGAGCTGGAAGTTGTCGGCGCCCAGGGAGTTGCCGCCGAGCAGGTCGGCGGTGTTCTTGGCGGAGGCGGTGAGCAGCCAGCCGAGCGGCCACAGGGTGTAGAAGGTGGCCAGCAGCAGGGTGCCGTTCACGGCGACCTTGGAGAGCGTCCAGGGGCGGCGCGGCCGGCCGGAGCGCTCCGGCCGGGTGGGCGGGGCGCTGCTGGGGCGGGTGGCGGTGGTGGTCATGCGTCGGCCTCCCGCCGGCGTTCGGAGCGGCCCCGGGTGAGCCGGGTGACGGCGAAGGAGAGTCCCGCCGCGGCGAGCGCCAGCAGCACCGAGGCGGAGGCGGCGAGGCCGTAGTCGTGGCGCTCGAAGGCGGCCGTGTAGGCGTACATGTTCGGGGTCCAGGAGGAGGTGACGCCCGGCGAGGTGCCGTAGAGGATCATCGGCTCGGTGAACAGCTGGAGCGAGCCGATCACGGTGAACAGGCCGACCATGGCGATCGACGGCCGGATCAGCGGCACCTTGATGCTCAGCGCGGTGCGCAGCGGCCCGGCGCCGTCGACGACGGCCGCCTCCAGCACCGAGCGGTCGATCGCCTGCAGGGCGGCGAAGAAGATGACCAGGTTGTAGCCGGTCCACTGCCACAGCGCCATGTTGACGACGGCGGGCAGCGGGTGGCCGAGCGGGTCGGGCTGCGTCCCGAGGCTCTCCAGCGCGTCCAGCACCGGGCTGATGCCCGGGGTGTAGAGGTACATCCACAGCAGGGTGGCGATGATGCCGGGCACGGCGTGCGGGATGAACAGCGTCAGCTGGAAGAAGCGCCGGGCGCGGGCCAGCGTGGAGTCCAGCAGCAGCGCCAGGACCAGCGCCAGGCCGGTCATCAGCGGGATGTAGATCAGGCAGTACTGCGCGGCGGTCAGGAACCCGCCGCGGAACGCCTCGTCGCCGAGGGCCCGGGTGTAGTTGCCGAGCCCGGTGAAGACCGTCTCGGCGTCGCCGAAGCCGAGGCCGTCGCGGCGTTCGGTGAACAGGCTGAGCCTGATCGCGTAGCCGATCGGGATCAGCGTGCACGCGGTGAAGAGCACGAGGAACGGGGTGAGCAGCACGGCCGGTGCCCCGTACCGCCCGCGCCGCCGCCGGCCGGCGGCAGCGCGGGCGGTACGGCCGGGATGGGTGCCGGTGGTCACTGGGCGACCTTCAGTCCGCGGTTCTTGAGCTCGGCGAGGGTGGCCTGCTGCGCGGTGTCGAGCGCCTGGTCGATGGTGCCGCTCCGGTCGGCGACCTTGCCGAAGGAGTCCTTCAGCGAGCCGTTGGTGAGGCCCATCGCCGGGCCCCAGGTCCAGCCCGGCTTGATCGACTTGGCGGCGTCCGCGTACAGGGCGTAGAGGTCCTGGCCGCCGTAGAAGTCGGTGTTGAAGGCCTGCTTGGCGACCGGCACCAGCTCGGTGGCGGCCGGGTAGGCGGAGGAGGTGCCGGAGGAGATCCGGGCCTTGAAGCCGTCGGCGGTGGTGGTCGCCCAGGTGGCGAACTCGACGGCGGCCTTGGCCTTCTTGCTGTCCTTGGACACGGCGAAGGTGGTGCCGCCGAGCATGCCGCTGGCGGGGGTGCCGTCCCAGCTGGGCATCGGCGCGGCCGCCCAGGCGCCGTCGCCCGCGGGGGCGGTGCCGACGTTGGCCTTCAGGACGCCGCCGCCCCAGGTGGCGCCGAGGTAGCCGGCCGTCTCGCCCTTCTGCAGGGACGCGGTCCACTGCTGGCTGAAGGACGGCATGACGCGCACGAGGTCCTCGTCGGCCAGCTTCTGCCAGTACTCGGAGACCTTGCGGGTCTCCGGGCCGGTGAGCTCGCTCTTCCAGGCCTCGTCGGCGGCGGTGAACCAGTGGGCGCCGTTCTGCCAGGCCATCGCCTCGAAGGTGGTCGGGTCGTCGGGGAAGAAGGTGGCGATCCGGGTGTCCGGCTGGGCGGCCTTCAGCTGCTGCGCCGCGGTGCGGAACTCGTCCCAGGTGCGGGGCACGGTGATGCCGGCCTTGGCGAAGAGGTCCTTGCGGTAGTAGAAGACCTGGGGCGAGGCGTCCAGCGGCAGGGCCCAGGTGCGCCCGCCGAGCGAGGTGAGCTCGACGGCCTGCGGCAGGTACTTGGCCTTGAGGTCGGCGCCGACGAGCTTGCTGATGTCCTGGACGGCGCCCTGGCTGACGAAGTCCGGCAGCTGCGGGTACTCGACGTTGAAGACGTCGGGGGCGTTGCCGGCCTTGACCGCGTTGGAGAGCTTGGCGTAGCCGCCGGCGGCGCCCGCCGGGATCTCCTCGAAGGTGACCTGGATGTCCGGGTGGCTCGCGTTGAACGCGGCGACCACGTCCTTGGTGCCCTTCGCCCAGCCCCAGAAGGTCAGGCTGACCGGCTTGCCGTCGTCCGCGGCGGCGGCCCCGGCCCCGTCCCCGCTGCTGCCGCAGGCCGCGAGCAGGGTGACACAGAGCGCGGCCGAGGTGGCCGCGGCGGCGACGCGGAGGGCTCTGCGCCGGGAGAGGGGGGTCGAGCGCATGGGTGGGCTCCTTACGGCGAGGGTGCGCGGGCCCCTGGACGGTCGGCTCCGACCGGGACCCGCAGAGGGGTGGGGGCGATTGGCTGTCATCCTGAGCAGGTCGGCGATCGGAGTCAAGAGATTTGGATCAAATGATCTGACCTGATCGGCCGTGACGGCCCCCCGGAGGGCCTTCGTGACCTCCAGGAATGCCGAAAAATCGGGGCATTGGGCCGATGCTGGGGCAACATCACAATCCGATCAAGCCGTCCATTTGATCGCCTCAGCTTGACGAATGATCAGGTGCTGCCTAGATTCCGGCTGACCACCCCATCACGGAGGACCTCATGCGCCTGCCCCCGGAGGACCGCGACCTCAGCCCGCACACCGGCTGGACCAGGGAGCACTGGGAGGCGGTCGCCGACGCCCTGCTGACCGCGGTGCGCCCCCACGCGAGCCCCGGCGGCGCGCTGATCGACCTGCCCGGCCCCCGCCCCAGCCGCTCCGGGCGCCGCTCCGACGGCCTGGAGGGCTTCGCCCGCACCTTCCTGCCCGCCGCCCTGCGGGTGGCCGGCGCGGGCGGCGCCGACCCGCACGGCCTGCTGGCGCACTACGCCGCCGGACTCGACGCGGGCACCCGCACCCCCACCGCCGAGCGCGACCTCGCCGACGGCGACCGCGAGTCCTGGCCGCTGATCACCGACCGCGGCCAGGCCATGGTCGAGGCCGCCTCCATCGCCTTCGCCCTGCGCCTGACCCGCCCCTGGCTCTGGGACCGGCTGCCCGGACCCGTACGCGACCGGGTCGGCCGCTGGCTCACCGACGCCCTGCACCGGGTGCCCAACGACAACAACTGGTGGCTCTTCCCGCTGTCCGTCGGCGGCTTCCTCGCCGAGGCCGGCATCGCCGAACCCGAGGCCCGCGCGGCGGTCCGCCGCGGGCTGGAGCACATCGACCGCTGGTACCTCGGCGACGGCTGGTACACCGACGGCCGCCCCCGCGCCTTCGACCACTACAACGGCTGGGCCCTGCACCTCTACCCCGTCCTGCACGCCCACCTCGCCGACGACCGGGCCCTGCGGGCCGAGTACGGCGAACGCCTCGCCGCCCACCTGGCCGGCTACGCCCACACCTTCGGCGCCGACGGCGCGCCCGTCCACCAGGGCCGCTCGCTCACCTACCGCTTCGCCGCCACCGCCCCGCTCTGGGCCGGGGCCCTCACCGGCCACACCCCGCTCGCCCCCGGCACCACCCGCCGACTCGCCTCCGGCGCCCTGCGCCACTTCCTGGACCGCGGCGCCGTCGACGACCGGGGCCTGCTCACCCTCGGCTGGCACGGACCCGACCTGCGGCTCGTCCAGGTCTACTCCGGCCCCGCCTCCCCGTACTGGGCCGGCAGCGCCTTCCTCGGCCTGCTGCTCCCGCCCGGCCACCCGGTGTGGACCGCGCCCGAGGGCCCGGCCCCCGCCGAGGAGCGCGACACCGTGCTCGCCCTGCCCGGGCCCGGCTGGCTGGTGCAGTCCACCGCCGCCGACGGCCTCGTCCGGCTGCACAACCACGGCAGCGACGACCAGCCCGCGGACGCCGTGGGCCCCGACGACCCGCAGTACGCGCGGCTCGCCCACTCCACCGCCACCGGGCCGTCCTTCGAGGGCCCAGCCGACAACCACCTCGCCCTGCTGACCGGCGACGGACCCACCGAACGCGGCCGCGTCCACCCGCTCGGCACCGGCCCCGGCTGGGCCGCCTCCCGCTGGCACCCGCGGGTCGGCGGCCGCGAGGTGCCCGGCGTCACCGTCACCTCGCTCACCCTCGCGCACGGCGCCGAGGAGCTCCGCGCCCACCTGGTCACGGGCGGGCCGGCCGGCACCCCGGTCACCCAGACCGGCTGGGCCGTCGCGGGCACCCGCACCGAGCGGCACCTCGCGGCAGGCGTCCGGGCCGACGGGCGGCTCGTCTCCGAACTGCACGCCCTGCACGGCTTCACCGCCGCCGACAGCGCACCGGTCCCCGGCGGCACCGCCTTCGGTCCCGAGGCGGCGCTGCCCCGGCTCACCGGCGACCTGCCCGCCACCGGCCCCGCCCTGTTCGCCTGCGCCGCCCGGCTCACCGCCGCCGGGCACCCGTCCGCCCTCGCGGACGCCCTCACCCTGGAGGCCCGGACCGACGACGGGGATCCGACGGCCGTCCTGCTGACCGTCCGGCCCGCCGGCGCCCCGGCTCTGCGGATCCGGCTGGCGCCGGGCGAGGTCACCGTCCTCGCCGCCGAAGAGGACTGAACCGCCGTGCCCCTCGGCCCCGCCCGGACCACCACGCGCTCGTGCCGCCGGCCACCTGCCCGTCCTCGTCGACGCCCTCACCCGCGCAGGCCCGGGCTGACGAGCGGGATCGGGGCGGTCGTCGTGCTGACGGACCACCCTGCGGAGGAGGGCGGGGCCACCGTGCCCCTCGGCCCCGCCCGGACCGCCACGCGTCCGTGCCGCCGCCCACCTGCCCGTCCTCGTCGACGCCCTCACCCGCGCGGGCCCGGGCTGACGAGCGGGATCGGGGCGGTCGTCGTGCTGACGGGCCACCCTGCGGAGGAGGGCGGGGCCGCCGTGCTGACCGTCCGTTCCGCCGGTGCCCAGCTCCATCCGTGGCCCGCCCGGGCTGCCGCCCGCCCGTGCGCCCTCGCCGTTGCCGTGCGTCCGCAGGAGCGGCCGGGGGCGGGCGTGGCCGCCGTCCGCCCCGCTGAACAGGACTGAACCGCCGTGCCTCTCGCCCTCGCCACCCTCGGTCTGCCCGACGTGCCGCTCGACCGTGCCGCGGCCCTCGCCGCCGAGCACGGCTGGCACGGCCTCGAACTGCGCTGCGCCGACGACCAGCCGGTCCGCCTCGGCCTGGACGCGGACGAGCGCCGGCACACCGCCCGGCTGCTGTCCCGCGCGGGCCTGCTCCCGCTGACCCTCGCCTCCTACGTCGGCGTCGCCGTCCCCGGCCCGGACGCACCGGTGCTCGCCGCGCTGACCGCCCATCTGCGGCTGGCCGCCGACCTCGGCTGCCGCCACCTGCGGGTCTTCCCCCACGGCGGCCCCGGCCCGGCGGCCGAGGCCGACCGGCGCGCGGTCCGCAGGCTGCGCGCGGCGGCCCCGCAGGCGGCGGCCCTCGGCGTGCGGATCCTGGTGGAGACCCACGACTCCCACCGGGCCGGCGCCGCGCTGGCGCCCCTGCTGCGCCGGGTGGACCACCCGGCGGTCGGCGCGCTCTGGGACCTGCTGCACACCTGGCTGGCCGGCGAGACCCCCGAGCAGACCCACCGGGCGCTCGGCCCCCACCTGGGATACGTGCAGGTCAAGGACGTCGCCTCGGCGGACGACCTCACCCCGCTGCCGCTCGGCGCGGGCATCCTGCCGATCACCGACTGCCTGCGCCTGCTGCCGCACGGGGCCTGGGTGGCCTGGGAGTACGAGGCCCCCTGGCATCCGGGTGCCGCGCCTCTCGCCCCGCAGCTGGGGCCGGGGGCGCGGCACCTGTCCGCCCTGCTGCCGGGTTGAGGCGGGCGGGGCGCCGCGCGGCCGTTGTTCCCGGTCGCGGGGCGCCGCTTCGACGGGCGGGCCCCGCGTTTCCCGGCTGCGTCAGGACGACACGGCGGGCCGCAGCTCCGCCGGCTCCGCCGCCGTCACCCCGGCGGGCTCGGGCCCCACCCGGCGCCGCACCAGCACGGCCGCCAGCGCCGCCAGCGCGAACGCCGCGCCGGCCCACGGCAGCTGCCGCGTCCCGGCGGTCGCCACCACCAGGCCGCCGACCGCGCTGCCGACGGTGATGCCCAGGTTGGAGAAGGAGATGAACAGGCTGTTGCCGAACTCCGGCGCGTCCCGGGTGTCGCGGGCCAGCCAGGTCTGGCTCACCACGAGCCCTCCCGAGTGCACCGCCCCCCAGAGCAGCACCACGAGGACCATCGGCGCGGGCCACGGCCCGACCGCCCGGACCAGCGCGTAGACCAGGACGTAGAGGACGGGGAAGGCGGTCACCGTCCGGACCGGGGTGCGCTCCAGCAGCCGGCCGAAGAGCAGGTTGCCGAGGACCATCACGATCCCGAAGGCCATCAGCAGCCCGCCGATCGTCGACCCGCCCAGCCGGGTGACGCGCTCCAGGTACTCGGCGAAGTAGCCGTAGACCGAGAACATCGCGGCGAAGACGAACACCACGGCCGTCAGCGCCAGCCAGGTCCGGGAGCGCCGCAGGACGCCCAGCTGGCGGCCGTAGGAGAGCCGCCGCTCGGCCGGCATGGTCGGGAACAGGGCCAGGACCCCGAGCAGGGCGAGCAGGTTGGCGCCCGCGCCGAACCAGAACGCGGCGGCCAGGGAGAGGTGTTCGGCGAGGTAGGAGGTGATCGGCACCCCGAAGGCGAAGCCGAGCGTCACCCCCGCGAACACGGTGGTGACGGCCCGGGTGGCGCGCTCGGGCGGGACGAGCCGGGTGGCGGCGGTGAGCGCGACCGCGAAGAACACCGGGTGGAAGACCGCCGGCACGATGCGGAAGACGAGCATCACCGAGAAGCGGTCGGTGAGCGCGTACACGGCGTTGGACGCGGCGAACACCGCGAGCGCCGACGCGAGGACGGTCCTGCGCCGCACGCCGGAGGCCAGCAGCGTCGCGAACGGGCCCGCGACGGCGACCACGAGCGCGAAGACGCCGACGAGCCACCCGGCCGTGGACGGCGCCACCCCGAGCTCCTCGGAGATCCTGGGCAGGACGCCGACGACGCCCATCTCCGTGGTGATGATCCCGAACACCCCCAGCGAGAGGGTCAGGACGACAGGACCGGTCTTTCCCATGACTGCCTTCCACCGCCCGGCCGTCCACGGGAACGGCTCCGCCGCCCCGCAACTCCGAGCTACAAATCTAGATAGTTAGATGAATTTCGCCGCGGAAAAGGGCACACCCCTCCCCGGCGGCGGACCGGAACGAAGCTCAGAGCTGGTCGCGCACGTACGCCGCGAAGGCGGCGATGGTCGCCTCGTCGCGCCGGTAGAAGGTCCACTTGCCGATCCGCTCCGACACCAGCAGCCCGGCGTCCCGCAGGATCTGCAGGTAGCCGGACACCACCGACTGCGCCAGCCCGGAACGCTCCCGGATGTCCGTCACGCACACGCCGATGTGGAAGCCGACGCCGCGCTCCAGGTAGTACTCCTCGTCGAAGTACCGCTCGGGATGCTTCAGCCAGTGCAGGAACTCGGCCCGCGCGGGGTTGGCGAGCGCCTTGTGAACGGCCAGCGGATCCACCGTGCACTCCTCTCGCGAGCCGGACCTCCGGGAACGCATCCAATATTCTCGATACGAAGAAATTCGTCAACCCGACCCGACCCGACGCGGCCCTACCCGGCCCGCGGCGTCGTCAGCTCGGCGCCGCAGGAGGCGCGCACGTGCAGGACCGGGAGCAGGGACGTGCGGTGCACCGGGAGCTCGTCGCCGACCGCCAGCCGGCGCAGCAGCATGTCGACCGCCGCCCCGCCGACCGCGCGCTTGGGCGGGGCCACGGCGGTCAGCGGGGGCGCGGCGAGTGCGGCGAAGACGTCGTCGTAGGCGACCAGCGCCACGTCCGCGGGCACCGTCAGACCGTGCGCGCGCAGCAGCGGCGGCAGTCGCAGCGCGTCCTGGTCGTTGTGGACGAGCACCGCCCGCGTCCCGGAGCGCACGGCCTCGGCGATCCGCGCCACCAGCACCTCGGGGTCGGCCGGTACGCTGCCGGGCCCGAGGGTGTCCAAGGCCGGCAGGGCGGGCAGTCCGAGCAGCCGGGTGCCCTCGCGGTAGCCGGCCCGCACCTCGGCGGCCGTCCAGGAGTCGCCCCGGGCGGCCAGCAGCACGCTCCCGTGGCCGAGCCCGGCCAGGTGGCGCAGCGCGCTCAGCACCCCGTGGCGGTGGTCGGAGGTCACGGTGTCCAGCCCGGACCCGGGGCCGTCCGGGGTGGGGGAGCGGCGTTCCACCAGCACGGCGGGCACCGGCAGGGTGTCCAGCCAGGCGTCGTCCTCGGTGGCGCGGCCGGGGAGCAGGCCCGGGGCCAGCAGCAGGCCCTCGGCGCCGGACTCCAGCAGGCGTTCGGCCTGCAGCCGGTCGCCGCCCGCGCCGTACGGGGCGATGCCGAGGACCAGCCGGGCCCCGGCGGCGGTGGCGGCGGCCCGGGCCCCGGCGATCACCTCGTCGAAGTAGGAGCCGACCGAGGGCACCAGCAGGCCGAGGGCGCGGCCCTCGCCGGGGCCCGGGGCGGCCGGTGCCCCGGTGGCGTCCGGGCGCTCCAGGGAGACGAAGCCGTGGGAACGGGAGAGCCGGCCGGCGTCGGCGAGCGCGGCGATGTCGCGGCGGACCGTCACGGCCGGGATGCCCAGTCGTCCGGCCAGCTCCGTGAGGCGGACCCGCCCGCCGAGCTCGCCGACGGCCGACACGATCAGTCTGCGGCGCTCTTCCCCCGAAATGGCCATCGTGGCCTCCCCATGTCGTGCCCGCCGAAGCGTCGTCCGGAAGCGGTCAGCTGATGATTTTCCGATCGAAGAGTATCGTTCGATCGAAAATTGATCAATAATACCCAGGACTGTCGATCGATTGACCGTGCGATCACCGAACTCCTAGGGTGACACCGGTGGCTGCCGCCGATCCGCCCGCAGTCACCCGCGCAGCCGTGCGCCCGGACCCACCGAGGTCCCCACGCCCCCTCGCTCCCGCTCCCCTCCCGCGGAGGACCCGATGGCCGACCAGGCCCCCCACCCCGCCCTCACCACCGACGGCGACACCTTCCTGCGCGGCGGACGTCCGCACCGGATCGTCTCCGCCGCCGTCCACTACTTCCGCATCCGCCCCGAACAGTGGACCGACCGCCTCACCCGGCTGCGTGCCATGGGCGTCAACACCGTCGAGACCTACGTCGCCTGGAACTTCCACCAGCCCACGCCCGACCGGGCCGACTTCACCGGCGACCGCGACCTCGCCGCCTTCGTGCGCGCGGCCGGCGACCTCGGACTCGACGTCATCGTCCGCCCGGGCCCGTACATCTGTGCCGAGTGGGAGTTCGGCGGCCTGCCCGGCTGGCTGCTCGCCGACCCCGCGATGCGGCTGCGCCGCCTGGACCCGCCCTTCCTCGCCGCCGTGGACGCCTGGTTCGACCACCTGGTGCCGGTGCTGCTCCCGCTGCTCTCCTCCCACGGCGGCCCGGTGGTCGCCGTCGCCGTGGAGAACGAGTACGGCAGCTACGGCAACGACACCGCCTACCTCGAACACCTCAGGGACGCCCTGGTCTCCCGGGGCGTCGACGTCCTGCTCTTCACCGCCGACGGCGCCGAGGACGGCTTCCAGCTCGGCGGCCGGGTGCCCGGGCTCCTCACCACCGGGACCTTCGGGTCCCGCCCGGAGGAGTCCCTCGCCTGCCTGCGCCGCCACCAGCCGGTCGGCCCGCTGGTCACCATGGAGTACTGGTGCGGCTGGTTCGACCACTGGGGCACCCCGCACCACGTGCGCGACGCCGCGGACGCCGCCGCGGTGCTCGACGCCCAGCTCGCCGCCGGCGCCTCGGTCAACCTCTACATGGGCCACGGCGGCACCAACTTCGGCTGGTGGAACGGCGCCAACCACGACGGCACCACCTACCAGCCGGACGTCACCAGCTACGACTACGACGCCCCGGTCGGCGAGGCCGGTGAGCTCACCGAGAAGTTCCACCTCTTCCGCGAGGTGATCGAACGCCACCTCGGTCCCAACCCGCACCCGCTGCCGCCGCTGCCCGCCCGCCTCGCCCCCCGCACCGCCCCCGTCACCGCGAGCCGGCCGCTGCTCGGCGCCGGCGGCGCCCTCGCCGAACTCTCCACCGTGCACCACCTCCCCGAGCCCCGCCCGATGGAGGAACTCGGCCAGAACCTCGGCCTCATCCACTACCGCACCCGGCTGCGCGGCCCGCTCGCCCACGGCGACCTGCGGGTGGACGGCCTGGCCGACCGCGCGCAGGTCTTCCTCGACGGCGAGCCCCTCGGCGTCCTCGACCGCGACCACCCCGCGCAGGCCCTGCCGCTGCGGGTCCCCGAGGGCGGCGCCGTGCTGGAGCTGCTCGTCGAGAACCAGGGCCGGATCAACTACGGCCCGCTGCTGCACGACCCCAAGGGCATCACCGGCGGCGTCCGCGTCGACCGGCAGTACCAGTTCGGCTGGGAGGTGCGCCCGCTGCCCCTCGACGACCCGACGGCCCTCGCCCTCGGCGAGCCCTCCACCGCCGACGGGCCCGCCTTCCACCGGGCCGAACTGACCGTCGACGCCCCCGCCGACGGCTTCCTCGCCCTGCCCGGATTCACCAAGGGCATGGTCTGGCTCAACGGCTTCGCGCTCGGCCGCTACTGGGAGATCGGCCCGCAGCGCACCCTCTACGCCCCGGCGCCGCTCTGGCGGGCCGGCGCCAACGAGCTGCTGATCCTCGAACTCCACCGCCCGGGCGACCGCGTCGAACTGGTGGCGGGCCCCGACCTCGGCCCCGTCGTCCCCGAGGAGCGGTACGGCTCCTGACCTCCCGGACCGGCCCGCCCCGCGGGCACGCGCCGCCCCGCGGGCACGCGCCGCCCCGCGGGCACGCGCCGCGCCGCGG